>CAVHFU010000002.1:0-92797 GCA_963635575.1 bacterium
GAGATATGGCGGTTACTGATTTGAACGAAAAGGCTTCAAAAGTGAAACTTACTTTAGAAAAGTGCGGTAATGAAGTTATAGATTTGTCAGAGAACAATTTCTACATAATAAATAATCTATATAAAGAATTAAATAGGAATATTTCAGAAATTCAAAGTATAGGGGAGGATAAATATGAATGTCAAAAACACTAAAGATATATGATAATGTGAATCCACGGTATATGAAATCAGGGAAATTCGATTGGTTAGACAGTATATTGCCGGATACTATAAATTTTAGTAATCCCAGATACTTTGAGATGGATACATTTTTTTATTCAGGACTTATTATTGTGAATTATCCAAAAGAACAGAGGGTAAATTGGATTTCTCCGCTTATATCACTTGATTTTAATGTGGATATAAGTATTTTTTATGAGAAATTGGATTCTAGCAAAGTAATTAGAGAAATTACATATCACATAGGAGATATGAACGGAGCACTAAAAACCGTTAGTCAAAATCAACAAGATATTGATATAATTCGGAGTTCCTATGAAGATGCAAAATATATAAGAAATCAAATGCAAGTAAATAAAGAAGAACTTTATCACCTTTGTATATACTGTCTAGTATATGAAAAAGATATGGAAAAATTAAAAGTAAATATAGAAAGGCTAGAGGCTATATGTGCTTCTATGGGATTGCAAACAAGGAAAGCAATCTTTAGGCAAGAGCAGATTTTTAATTCAATGTTACCGGTGTGTGATAATAACAAAGATATTAAGGAATCAGCAACAAGAAATGTTTTAACTGAGGCACTTACCAGTACATATCCTTTTGTTTCAACAGAACTATATGATGCAGAAGGAATTTTGATAGGTGAGAATTCACAAAGTAAGTCGTTAATAATAATAGACAGATTTGATAGTGAAAAATATAAAAATGCCAATATGTGTGTACTTGGAACTAGCGGAGCAGGTAAATCATTTTTTGTGAAATTGATGATTTTAAGAAATAGATATATGGGTATAAAACAGTTTGTTGTTGACCCGGACGGAGAATACTCTAAAGTATGTAATGCTATTGGAGGGCTATATATAAATGTTAATTCAATGTCAGAGCTTTCAATAAATATTATGGATATAAGAGAAAGTATTTCACTTGAAAACGAGAGTTATTTAAGTAATAAATTAAAAAAGTTAGGGACATTTTTTAGCTTGTTATTTGGTGAAATTACTAATGAAGAAACAGTATTTTTAGAGGAGAAAATCATTAAATGCTATTCAAAATTCGGAATAACATTTGATGATTCAACACTTTTCGAAGAATGTGAAAAAATAAGTGTTAAGAAAAGGTTTAAGAGTTCAGATAAAATGCCAATTTTACAAGATTTATACTATGAATTGGATAATGATGAAAAAACAAAAAGACTGGCTATTTTGTTAAAGCCATGTGTTTTTGGAAGTTTATCTTTTTTAAATAGGCGCACGAATGTAAATTTTGATAATAAATTAATTGTCGCAGATATCCACCAACTGGAAGAAAAGTATATTCCTATTTGTATGTATGTGATTATAGATGTTTTTTGGGACAAGATTTGCGAAAACAGGGCAGAGAAAAAGGTTATATATATGGATGAAATTTGGCGACTTATCGGTAGCACAGGTAATCTATATACGGCTGAGTTTGTGTATAAAATTTTTAAGACTATAAGAAAATTTGGTGGAGGAGCTACGGCAATAACACAAGATGTGGCAGACTTTTTTGATTTTGAAGATGGCAAATATGGGAGAGCCATTATAAATAATTCTGCATTAAAGTTTATACTACAAGTCGAAGAAGAAGATAGTAAAGTCTTAAAAGAGGTAGTAAATTTATCTTTTGAAGAAGAGAATAAGATTAAAACATTTCAAAGAGGCAATGGTTTACTAATCGCCGGGAAAAATCATATTGTTGTTAAAGTAGAGGCGAATAATGAAGAATATAAGTTAATTACGACGGATAGAAAAGATATGTAATAGTTAAGATTTTAATATAATATGCCGACTAAATTAGATGAGAAATCGTCTTTTTAGGAGGCTAAAAAATGCCAAAATCAGTAACTTGTCCATACTGTGGAAGAAGTATGGAGTTTGAGAAGAATTGTGGAACTTTGCTTTGCCCTTTTTGTCAAAGCGAATTTAGAATGAGGAATAATAAAGTTTATAGATCAGAAGAAATTGCACCGGAAATGTTATGCTATATTGTTACTGTTTTCGGGAATATAGCTCAATATGATTTAGAAAATAATGAAAAGTATGATAAATTTGTAAATGATTTTATTAAATCCGAGAAATTAACGAAAGCTCAGTATAAGGATATCTTAAATTTATATAATCAAGAGAAAAAAGGATTTTTAGGTATTCATAAAAATACATATAAAGAATGTATAACTTCATTAAAAAAACTTTTGGATATGATATATGCGGATAAGCTTATGACCGAGCAAGAAAAAACGGAGGATAATTTATTCTGTCTGTTTTATTCTGTTGCATCGATTTTGGGGCAAGTAAATGAAGAACAACAAAAGATTTTAGATTTTTATAAGGATACTTTTGAATATACTAAAGAAAGGCTAGATAGCTTATTTAAGCCACAAGCTACTAAAGAAGAAACTAAAAAAATAGATATAGATGATACTTTTAATAGAATAATGGGTAAAGTTATAAATAATTTTTTAGGTCAAACAGAATTCTTGACTAGTTTATTAGTAGCATTTAAAAGGCCATTTGTTATTCAAAGTGAGCCTAAATTTTTAAAGAATACAATTTGTATATTTACTAGTGAAAGTATATTTGTAAGCTCTATGATATCCGATATTACAAATTTAATGTTTGAAGAAACATTAATACAAGGAAAAGAAGAGTTTTTTGATCTTAGTTTATATAACGAAGATAATAATTTTGGACAATTTGTAGCTGATTTATATACAAAGCTTAATAGTTCTACTGAGGTTATTGTGTTTAAGAATTTTAAGGCAGGAAGTAGTAGTGTACGAAAGGTTATATCTGAGCTTATAAAAAAGGGTAGTTTTGTAGTACCGACTAATAATGAGAATATTGTAATTAATTCAAATAATAAATACTTTGTTTTAATATCTTCCGGTAGTGTAGAGGACTTTATTCCGTTTATTGGAGAAGATACTTTTGAAAAAATAATAGATGTTCTTAAAATTGAGGAGCTAAGTGAAGAGGATATTGCAAAGATGATTCAAAGCTTAGTGAATACTATGGTATTAAAAGCTAGAGCGGAATTATCTATACCTCTTACATATGATACTTCAATTTTAGAATTTTTAAAAAATGTTTATACAAAGAGAACAGGGCTTAATGGTCTTAATTTATGGATGGATAGAAATATCTATAAGCCTCTTACAGAGTTTAAGTTAAAAAGAACGGCACCAATAGAGGATGAGGTTGTTTTAGGTGTTGTTGAGAATGAACTTGTTATTTTAGTTGAGAACAATTTAATTGCACTTCAAAAATTTAATCATAGAGAAAAAAATAGAAATGTCGAAGAAGTAAAGCAAAAATTAAATAAGATTATAGGTCTTGATTCGGTAAAAGAATATGTATTGAAACTTGAAGATACTATGACTACAAGAAAACTTAGAGAAGAGGCCGGACTAAAGACAGCATCAATTTCTATGAATATGATTTTTTCCGGTAATCCTGGTACGGGTAAAACTACAATAGCGAGATTAGTTTCTGAATTTTTGGCAGCTTTGGGGATTTTATCTAAAGGGCAATTTGTTGAAGTTAGTAGAGGAGATTTAGTCGGAGAACATGTTGGAGAAACGGCTAAAAAGACGACTGAGAAAGTAAATTCTGCATTAGGTGGAGTGCTTTTTATAGATGAAGCATATGCGTTAAATAGAGATAAGAATGATACTTTTGGACTTGAAGCTATTGATACTTTGGTTAAAATGATGGAAGATAATAAAGATAATTTAGTAGTTATTTTAGCCGGATATACCAATGAAATGCATGATTTTTTAAAAAGCAATCCGGGATTAAAATCCAGATTTCCTAATTTTATTGAATTCCCTGATTATACACCTGAAGAAATGTATAGGATTGCTAATGAGATTGCAGTTTCTAATCAATATGTAATTGATAATAGCTGTATAGAGCCTCTTATAACATATTTTGAGGGTAAAAATATAAAAGGAAGAAATGATACCGGTAATGGAAGACTAGCTAGAAATATGGTGGAAAAAGCAATTCTTAATCAGTCTAAGAGAATAAGTGAAGAAAAAGAAACTGATTATGAATTACTTAAATTATCTGATTTTGAACTTGAAGAGAAAGAGGAGTTTGATTTAGAGGCTGAATTAAATAAGGTAATAGGTCTTGAAAATGTAAAAGACTTTTTAAGAAAACAATACAATGTTTTAAAAGCTGGGCAAAAGCGAAAAGAAGCGGGAGTTTTAACCGATACATCTCAGGCTTTAAATATGATATATACCGGTAATCCGGGAACAGGTAAAACTACTGTTGCTAGAATAACAGCGAATATGCTAAAAGAAATGGGAGTATTAAAAGGTGGACAGTTAATTGAGGCAGATAGGTCAAAGTTGGTAGCAGAATATGTCGGACAAACAGCAATAAAAACAACAGAAGTATTTAAAGATGCACTAGGTGGAGTACTTTTTATAGATGAGGCATATGCACTTTCAACAGCGGGAGATAACTTTGGTAAAGAAGCGATAGACACTTTAGTAAAATTAGTAGAAGATTATAAAGGTGAAATAGTTGTAATTTTAGCAGGATACAAAAAGAAAATGAAAGAGTTTTTAACTGCGAATTCAGGACTTGAGTCGAGATTTCCTATTTTAATAGATTTTCCAGATTATTCAGCTGAGGAATTGTTTGATATATTTAAATTAATGGTGGCATCTAAAGGATTTGTAATGGATAATGAGACAGAAATTGCTGCATTTGAAAAAGTAAAAAGTATGCATAAAAATGCAACAGCATCATCAGGTAACGGAAGAATGATACGTAATTTTGTTGATGAGATTTTAAGAAATCAAAGCGATAGAATTGTGAAAGATGATGTGCCAACAGAAGAAATAAATAAGATAATTATTTCTGATATGGGAATTAGCAAGGAAGATGAACCAAAAGAGTTTAATTATGAAGAAGAATTTGACAAAATTGTTGGGTTAGAAAGGGTAAAAGATTATATTCGTGCCTTGGCTTCAAGAATAAAGATAATGCAGGAAAGAAAAAAAGCGGGACTTATGACGAATAATACTCAGACTCTTCACATAGTGTTTACAGGTAACCCAGGGACCGGTAAAACTATGATGGCAAGAACTGTTGCAAGTTTATTGTATGGCCTTGGAATAATTTCTGAGAATAAAGTGATTGAAACAGATAGAGCCGGCATGGTTGCAGGGTATGTTGGACAAACGGCAATTAAAACTACAGAGAAAGTTAAAGAGGCTTTTGGTGGTGTGTTATTTATTGATGAGGCATATACATTATCGCAAGGTGGAGCAAATGATTTCGGCAAAGAGGCAATAGACACTTTGTTAAAATTGATGGATGATAATAGAGATAAGTTGGTTGTAATTCTTGCTGGGTATACTGAGGAGATGATGGGATTTTTGAATGTAAATCCAGGACTTAGCTCAAGATTTCCTAATGTTATTGAATTTGAGGATTATAATTTGGATGAGCTTGTTGAAATTGGAATTAAGATGTTTGAGGGTAATGGATATAAAATTTCGGATGGTGCAATAGATAAATTAATCGAGGTACTTGATAATGCACGTGGAAATTATAAATTCGGAAATGGCAGATATGTAAGAAATGTATTTGAGAGGGCAATTAATAACCAAGCTGTTAGGATTGCCAATAATAATATATTTACAAAGGAGATATTAGTTAATATAGAAGCTGAAGACATAGAACAGGTATAATCAATAATTTCCATTGACGTGAAAATTTGAAAATAGTAAGATGAATTTAAGGATGTGGTCTGATGAAAAAAATTATTTGCAGTATTTTAATTTGTATAATGTTATTTTCTTGCTCTTTTGCAGGAATTATAGATGATTCAGCTGATGTTTTGGTTAAAATGGGATTTATAAAAGGGTATCCTGATGGAACATTACAACTTGAAAATAATATAACTAGAGCTGAGTTTTGTTCTATAATAGTAAGAATGGTAGGAAAGAACCAAGCCCCTGAAAGAAATAGGTTTTCTGATATAAAAGAAGACCATTGGGCATATGGAGTTATAAATAGAGCTGCTGAATTAGGTTATTTAAAAGGATATGAGGATGGTACTTTTAGACCTTCCAATAATATTACTTATGCTGAATGTTGCTCAATACTCGTAAATTTACTTGGATATAGTGATGAAGTAGAGGGAGTATGGCCTACTAATTTTATGAATAAAGCAGAGGAATTGAAGCTAAATGTTAATTTAGAAAATACTGAATCTTCTTATCTTATGACTAGGGGAGAAGTGAGTGTTATGCTCGTAAATAGTATGAATGTTAAATTAAAAGGTGAAATATAATGAATAAATCTGAGTTTGATGAAATACAAGCGAATTTAATAAAAAAGTCTTTGGAACAAAATGAAAGAGAAGTTATTGTGCCTCCTGAAAGAAGAAAAGGCGATGATGGAGTATTAAAGTTTATAAATTTAATGAGCTTTTGGCTATGGGGAGCTTTGTTTATTGTTCTTGCAATAATAACTAAAGCCGGGCGAAGTGTTGCATATATCAAAGAAAACCAACTACTTTGGCTTCCACTACGATTTTGGAGAGCCAACTTATTAAAAATATCTTTAGTAGTTACAATTGTTTGCATGTGCGTATGTACAATGAGTATAATTTTGAATTTTGCAAGGCATAGAAGAAAAACTGATAGAATAAAAAGAAATTTAATTGTATGTGAAGTTATTTCATTTATTTTGGGAATTTTTCTTATTTTGAAACTTTATTAAGAAAATATAGAGCTAAATTAAAAGAAGGGACGTTTGTAAGTCCCTTCTTTTAATTTAAAAACTTTTGTTTTGTACTGTCTATTTTGTTTTGGGCTACTGTTTCAGTTTTGTACCAACCTTTTTCACTCATAAGGTTATAAATTTTGTTTTGAATATCAAGAGTTTCATTTAAGGCATCTTTAAATGCGGAATGTACTTCGGCTGTAGAAGATTCAACTGCTCCATGCATATATAGGTCTGAAACTCCTTTGATTACTAATAATTGCTCTTCAATTAGATTTCTGTCTTCCATAGTAAACCTCCTATAATAAGTTTAAGAATTTGTTATACAACTCGTTATGCTTTGTTTGTAGTTGTTCCATGTAATTTGAAAGTGCCGGGTCTTGAAGTTGGGCTGAAGCTTTTTGACTGCTTGTTTCCATAAATTTTTCATGACCTAATGCGTCTTCAACATATAAAAGTTCTTTATCTGTCATTATTATCACCTCTTGGGAATATTATTTCCAAAAAAACTAAATATATACAAAAAGGAGCTATAAAAAATTTTATAGCTCACTAAAATTATGGTTTTGCAACTTCTATTGAAATTCCGGATAAATCTACGTTATTTGTCAGTAGTCTACTTCTGACTGTTTCTAACGCTAATTCCGGCAAGTTATTTTCTTCACTCAAATGTGCAAGAATAAATTTTTTTGTCCCTTTTTTTATCAGATATTCTACTGCTTCTGCAGATAAAGCATTTGATAAATGTCCGAAGTTACCTATTACTCTTTCTTTTAGAAAATAAGGGTAATTTCCGGAACGAAGCATTGCTACGTCGTGGTTTGCTTCAAGTAATATAGAGTCACTTGCTTCAAAGTTATATAAAAGTTCAGGGGTTAAATGCCCCATATCAGTGGCAACAGTAACCTTATTTTTTCCACTAGTCATACTAAATCCGCATGGGTCTATTGCATCGTGTGGAATGGAAAAAGGGTGAATACATATATCGCCTATATTAAATGTTTCTCCGACAGTAAATTCATGTTTTAGAACGTCCGGTATTTTTAATGAAACTAGAGTTCCCCATGTTTTTTCACTTGCAAATACAGGAATGTTATATCTTTTTGAAAACACACGAATTCCTTTTATATGATCTGAATGTTCGTGTGTGATTAAAATAGCCTGAATTTCTTCAGGCTTTATATTATTTTTTTCTAGATTTTCTACAAGTCGTTTTGAACTAACACCTATATCAACCAAAATTTTGGTTGTATTGGAAAATACATAAGTGCAATTCCCTTTACTGCTACTAAAAAGGGAGTGTATATCAAGCATAATTAATCATCAACTCTTTCGATTTTGGCACCTAGTGCTTTAAATTTTTCTTCAATATTTTCGTAACCTCTATCGATATATTCAATTTTAGAAATATCAGTAGTTCCTTTTGCAGCTAGTCCTGCGATGACCATGGCTGCTCCGGCTCTAAGGTCGGTACATTTTACAGGAGCACCATTTAAACTTTTAACACCTTCTATAATGGCTGAACGACCTTCTGTTCTAATTGTAGCTCCGAATTTTCTTAGTTCGTCAACGTATTGGAACCTGTTATCCCAAATAGATTCTGTTAAAATGCTCATGCCTTGTGATATTGAAAGTAAAACTGCCATTTGAGGATGCATATCTGTCGGAAATCCAGGATAAGGCATTGTTTTTAAGTTAACATGCTTTGGTCTTTTATCACATTTAACATGAACTGCATCTCCTAATTCTTCTACGGTGATACCCATTTCCACAAGTTTTGCAGATATAGAATCCAAGTGCTTTGGAATACAGTTCTTTATAGTAACGTCTCCACCGGTAGCTGCTGCAGCAATCATAAATGTGCCTGCTTCTATTTGGTCCGGTATTATTGAGTATGTTGCATTACCAGGTAGGGAAGGTACACCTACAATTTTTATTGTGTCAGTACCTGCTCCTTTAATATTAGCTCCCATAGTATTTAAAAAGTTAGCTAAATCAACTATATGTGGTTCTTTAGCGGCATTTTCAATGATAGTAGTGCCTTCAGCCAATACTCCCGCCAAAATCATATTAATAGTAGCTCCAACACTAACTATGTCAAGATAAATAGATGTGCCTACTAGCTTTTTTGCAGTTGCACGTATTATTCCTTGATTTGTGTTTATTTGAGCACCTAAGGCTTCAAATCCTTTTATATGTTGGTCAATTGGCCTTGCACCGAAGTTACATCCCCCCGGAAGAGGAACTTCAGCAGACTTATATTTCCCAAGTAAGGCTCCGATTAGATAATATGAAGCACGCATCTTACTACAAAGCTCTAAGTCACATTTTGTTGAGGAAACTTTATTATTTTTTATTAAAATTTCTCCGGAATGCTCTTCGATAACAGTCACACCAAGTTTTCTTAAAACATCGATATATTTTTTTACATCACTTATGTCAGGCAGGTTCTCAATTCTGCACCAACCATCAACCAATAATGCAGCTGGAATAATGCATATGGCAGCATTTTTTGCACCGCAAATAGTAACTTCCCCTTTAAGTGGTTTTCCACCCGAAATCTTTAATTTTTCCACAGTATTAACCTCACTCTTCGCTTATAATAGATTCTTTTTCATTCATATTAATTGAAATAACATTAGGTAAAGTACAAATTTGACTAACTATTGCGGCAGTGTTGGCTGCAACGTTTACAGATATTTTAAATGATACAGAGTATTTATTATCATCAATTGGTTTTAAGGATATATGGTTTATTTCAGCAGAGTTTGAAAAAAGTTTTTTCTCAATTTCTGTAGCAACATTAGGTTCAGTAGTTATGATGGAAAGAGAGAATTTTTTTGTTTCATATAGTTTTGCACCATTTTTTACATATGACAATGCTATAAAAATGGCTATTGTACAAACTGTAGCACCTAGATAAAAACCTATACCAGTAGCAAGACCTATACAAGCAACAGCCCATATGCTAGCGGCTGTAGTTAAACCTTTTACTGATGAACCATTTCGAATAATAGTTCCGGCGCCTAAAAAACCGATCCCACTAATTACCTGCGCACCAAGACGATTTATGTCCATGTTAGGAGAAAATTGATGATAGTAATTATATGTGAATTCGGAAGTAAGCATAACCAAACATGCACCTACACAAACTAATATGTGCGTTCTAAGACCGGCGGGTCTGTGAGCATGTTCACGCTCCATTCCAATTAAAGCTCCAAAGCAAATGGATAGCAAGATTCGTAAAATTACCTGCGTTGTTTGCGAATTTAATACATCAAATAAGAATAATGCAGCATCATTCATAGTTTATCTCCTAACTAGCAGAGCTTTTGACTTCTGCTTGTATACTATTGGATATTTCATTCATATTTATTTTTCTTGTATGTGCTGTATGACTCCATTCTTTTTTGTCTGAATGTATCATACCAACAATCGTTATAGGAACCCAAGTTAAGTTATAGAATGGATAAACCAAATAAGCAAATAATACTTTTAGGTTAAATCTTCTTTCGGACATTATTATTAACGGCCCATATAGGAATTGAGCTACTAAAAATACTATCCAAACATAATTAGGAATAATGTAATTCATTTGGAATATTCCCCCTTGCGGGTAGAAGAATTGCATATAAGCTAGTAATGTCACAATGCCATAAACAATAATTCTCAGAGGTTGTAATAAATAAGTAGCACAGTCAAACGCAACTAAGTTTTTTTCTTTAATTGCTTTATGCATAAGTTGAAAGAAAAATCTTCCTGTACAATCTGCATATCCTTGCATCCAGCGAATTCTTTGATTCCAAGATTGCTTTAATGTAAGTGGTTTTTCATCATACACAATAGCGTCATGAGACCAACCTACGTAAATACCGCGTAGTGCAAGTTTCATTGTGAACTCTAAGTCTTCTGTAAGGCAAGTCGCTCCCCAACCCATTTCACGGATAAGCTCAGAATCTACGCAAAATCCGGTTCCGCAAAGACCGCAGGACATATGCAAATATGAACGTGGTAATTGATAGAGTCGGTTTGCCGTCCAAAAAGCAATAGAGTAGGATGCTGTTATCCAAGAATCAAAAGGATTTTTGCTATCGATATATCCTTGAATAACCCTGTATCCTTCAAGCATTCTTTTATTCATTTCCATAAGGAATTGTGGATCTACTAGATTATCAGCATCAAAAATGCAAAAGGCATCATATTTCTTTTCCATCTTAAATATTTTATCAAATGCCCATTCTAATGCGAAGCCCTTACCCTTTTCAATTTTGTTAAATCTTCTTAATACAATTGCACCATGCTCTTTTGCAATGTCTGCGGTTTTGTCGGTACAATTATCCGCCACAACAAAAATATCATATAATTCATTTGGATATTTAATATTTTTTAAGCTATCAACTAATTCACTAATAACAATTTCTTCATTGTGTGCAGCAACAACCATAGCAAATTTCTTGGTAGGCTTAAACGAAGAAGCAGGTTTTTCTTTACGCTTTATCCAACCCACAATAGAAATTGAGAAAAAGTATATAGCTAATATTAAAATTAAAAATTGAAGTAGCATACTTAAAAAATATAATAATCCTTCTTTAATAACTAACATTAAAAAACATCCTTTCAAAAGAATCATCACCAAGCTATAATACCTTTTTTTTGCCAAAATGTCAATATAAACTGTCAGAGCCATATTTTCTTGTTTCGATGGTATTTTCAATATCGAAACGTATCCTTTTAATGTTGCAAAATTGCATAATTATGATAGAATATAGAAGAAAAATTATTAAAGGGGAATAAATATGACAAAAATTGCGGTTGTTTCTTTAGGATGTAATAAAAATTTAGTTGATTCCGAAATGATTTTGGGGCTAATTGTAAAACGTGGATATGAAATAGTTTCAGACGAGGCTTTAGCGGATATAATTATAATCAATACTTGCGCTTTTATTCACGATGCAAAACAAGAATCAATAGATAAAATTATAGAAATGGGAAAACTAAAATCCGGAAATTGTAAAGGAATAATTGTTACCGGTTGCTTGGCTACAAGATATGAAAAAGAAATAAAAGAGTCCTTGCCGGAAGTTGACTGCGTTGCAAAGATTAATGACTATGATGAAATACTAGATTTCATAGATAAAAAAATGAGAGATAGGGGAATAGATAAAAGCATAAGAAGAATTAAATTTGGCGAAAGAATAAGAGCTACCGCTCCATATTCTGCATATGTAAAAATTGCAGATGGTTGTGATAATTGTTGTACATATTGCGTAATTCCGTCTATAAGAGGAAAACATAAGAGCCGTAGTATTGAAGATATTGAAGAAGAAGTAAAAAGTTTAGTTAATGACGGTGTTACAGAGATAATTTTAACTGCTCAAGATACTACTTATTATGGTATAGATAATTATGGAGAAAGAAAACTTGCAGAACTTATAGAAAAATTAGTAAAGATTGACGGTGTTCATTGGATTAGATTCCAATATTCTTATCCGGAAGGAATTACTGATGAATTATTAAAAGTAGTAAAGGAAAACGATAAGGTATGTAAATATTTTGATATACCGCTTCAACATTGTAACGATGAAATGTTAAGACTAATGGGAAGAAAAACTACTAAGAAAGAAATAATGTCACTAATACAGAAAATAAGAACCGAAATACCGGAAGCTGTAATTAGGACATCATTAATTGTCGGATTTCCTACTGAAACAGAAGAACAATTTAATGAGTTAAATGAGTTCGTAAAAGAAGTAAAACTAGATAGATTAGGGGTCTTTACTTATTCAAAAGAAGAAGGGACACCGGCTGCTAAGTTAAAAGGGCAAGTTGCCTCAAAAATAAAAAAACAAAGAAAAAGTATAATTATGGAAAATCAGCAGAAAATATCTTTAGAAAAAAATAAAGAAAAAATAGGAAAAGAATTTGAAGTATTAGTAGAAGGTGCATTAGAGGACGGAACATTTTTCGGGAGAACATATCAAGATGCTCCGGAAGTTGATGGATTAGCTTTTATAGAATCGGAACGTGAATTGGTACTTGGAGAATATTATATGGTTAGAGTAATTGATGCAAAAGAGTATGATGTTGTATGTGAGCTAATTTAAGAGGTGAAGATTGTTGGAAATAAAGGTTAATGGAATAAATGTAAATTACATAGACGAGGGAGAAGGAACACCGGTTTTATTTCTACAAGGTTGGGGAACGAATATTGAACTCTATAAAAAACTTACAAATAAGATTGCAGCTTTAGGGAGAATTATAGCCCTAGACTTGCCCGGATTTGGGAAAACAGCTGAGCCGAATGAAGCTTGGGATGTAGGACAGTATTCTGAATTCGTTAAGGCGTTTATTAAAGCACTTGGATTAAAAAATGTGGTTTTAATGGGTCATTCTTTTGGTGGAAGAGTAATTATTAAACTTATGTCTAATTTAGATAATGAGTTTAAAGTGGAAAAAATAGTTTTACTCGATAGTGCCGGAATAAAATCTAAGGCAACGCTAAAGCAACAATTAAAACAAAGATGGTTTAAAGTATGCAAAAAGGTGGCAAACTCTAAAATATGCAGAAAAATAAAACCAGGTTTGGTTGAAAAGCTTCAAAGTAAGCATGGCTCTGCAGATTATAGAAAAGCTACCCCGTTAATGCGACAAGTTATGGTAAAGGCAATAAATGAGGACTTAACGGAGTATTTACCTAATATAAAAGTTCCCACATTGCTTGTATGGGGTGATATGGATACTGCAACACCACTTTCTGATGCTAAAATTATGGAGGAGCGTATACCTGATGCCGGATTAGTAGTGCTAAAGAATACGGGGCATTATTCTTTTTTAGAGGATTTTTATACTTTTAGCAGGGTGATAGAATCATTTTTGGGAGGAAAGTAGATGATTATTGCAATAGGCTTTTTGTTATTGATGTTTTTTATAAATATAAATTTAACAATGCTTTATTATATTCATATGTATCAACTTAATTCTTATCAGGCATTATCTTATATAAATTGGATTAAATCTAAATTTGTAAAAGACATAGTTTTTAGAAATTGTTGGTTGGTTATTCCTGTTGAAATAAGTTTTTCAGATAATTTAGTTTTATTTATAACAGGAACTATAATGAGTTATGTATTAACATTTACTGTAAATAGGAAGAAAGTGCAAAAAAAGCCGTTAGTTTATACCGGTAGAGCAACTAGATTAATAATAACATTAGGAATATTAAATTTAGTTGTATGTATTTTATCAATGAGATATTTAACTATATGGCAGACTTCAATTTTATTAGCTGCTTGGACGATATTACTGCCTGTTTTGGTTATGCTTGCCGGAATTATTAATTCTCCAATAGAGAAAAGTATTAATAATAAATTTATAAGAGAGGCAAAAAAAATAATTGATGATATGCCACGACTTACGGTTATAGGTATAACAGGCAGTTACGGTAAAACTAGTACAAAATATTTCTTGAATAAAATCTTGTCTGTAAAATATAATGTTTTGATGACACCGGGGAATTATAATACAACATTAGGTGTTGTAAGAACTATTAGAGAAAAGTTAAATGCGACACATCAGATTTTTTTATGTGAAATGGGAGCAAGACATGTAAATGATATAAAAGAAATTTGCGATTTGGTGAAGCCTAAATACGGTATAATTTCTTCGATAGGCCCTCAACATTTAGAAACTTTTTTCACAATAGATAATGTTATAAAGACAAAATTCGAGTTGGCAGATGCAATTCCAAGCGATGGTGCAATATTTTTAAACTATAATAACGAATATATTAAGAATCATAAAACCGATAAAAATACTGTGACGTATGGTTTTAACGATGAAGAATATGTAGCATATGATATAAAAGTTAATTCAAAAGGAAGCAGTTTTACAGTTAAGTCTAAGGCAGGAGAGGTAGAGACTTTTAAAACAAAACTTATCGGTAGACACAATGTTGAAAATATTTTGGGTGCAATTGCAGTCGGAAATAAAATGGGAATTTCACTAAGTGATATGGTTTATGCGGTAAAAACGCTAGAAGCAGTACCTCATAGATTAGAGTTAGTGAAAGGAAATAATGCCACATTAATAGATGATGCATATAATTCAAATCCTGTTGGTGCAAAGGCTGCGCTAGATACATTAAACTGTTTTGAAGGTATAAAGATTTTAATAACTCCCGGAATGATAGAGTTAGGAGATAAGCAGTTTGAATGTAATAAAGAATTTGGTAAGCAAGCAACAGCAGTTTGCGACTATATAGTTTTAGTTGGTAAAGAGCAAACCAAACCTTTAATGGAAGGTATAGAGGAAACTAAGTTTGATATGAGTAAGTTGTTTGTTGCCGACAATTTTAACGAGGGAATAAAGTGGATTTCTGAGTTAAAGTGTGATAAAGAAAAGTTTGTATTAATAGAAAATGACTTGCCGGATAATTATTAAATGGGAGGAATTTGTATGAAAATTAAAGTTGGAGTGTTTTTTGGCGGTAAAAGTGTAGAACATGAAATCTCGATAATAAGTGCTGTTCAGGCAATGCTTTCGCTAGATACTGAAAAGTATGATGTAATTCCTGTGTATATGACTAAAGATAATAAGTTTTATACAGGTGAACAATTAAAAGATATAGAGAATTATAAGGATATAAAAGCATTACTTGAAAAATCACAAAGAATAGTTCTTCAAAACATAGACGGAAAGGTTACATTACTTTCTTATCCGTTTAAGAAATTTGGAAAGAATGAAGTGGATTATATAGATGTGGCTTTACCGGTTGTGCATGGAACGAATGTTGAAGATGGAAATTTACAAGGATATTTACATATGCTTGAAGTTCCTTATTGTGGTTGTGACGTAATTTCCTCGGCTGTTGGAATGGATAAATTTGCTCAAAAAGCTATAATGGCATCAAACGGAATTCCGGTTTTACCTGCAAAATGCTTTGATATGAAGAAATATAATAAGGAAAGTAAGCAAATATTAGAAGATATAGAAAAGGACATAAAATATCCTATGATTGTTAAGCCTGTAAATTTAGGTTCAAGTGTAGGGATAAGAAAAGTAAAAAATAGAGAAGAATTAGAGGATGCAATTGACTATGGGTTTGAATTCTCTATGAGGGTTTTAGTTGAACATGCGGTAGAACATTTAAGAGAAATTAATTGTTCTGTGTTAGGAGATTTTGAAAACGCAAAGCCTTCTGTTTGTGAGGAACCAGTGAATGCAGATGAAATATTAAGTTATCAAGATAAGTATTTAAGTGGCGAAAAAGGTGGCTCTAAAGGAATGAGTAGTACCAAACGAAAACTTCCGGCAGATATTCCAACGGAAATATCAGATAAGATAAGAAAATATGCTGTTGAGACTTTTAAAGCATTGGGCTGCAACGGTGTAGTTAGAATTGACTTCTTAATGGACAATGAAACAAAAGATGTTTGGGTTAATGAAATAAATACAATACCGGGTTCTTTAGCATTTTACTTATGGGAAGCTACCGGGCTTAAATATAAGGATATGTTAGATGAGGTAATTAATTTAGGGCTAAAGAGAAGTAGAGAGGAATCTAGTGTTACTTACTCATTTGATACAAATGTTTTATCCGGAATAAAATTAGGTGGAAGTAAAGGGAAGTTATAAAAAAGGTGGACTAAAGTCGAGGCTGCTGAAAAAGTAGCCTCGTTTTTATAGCTTCTTTTTTCTTTACGTTTGACATACATCTTTATAAAAGATATAATGGCTTTGCTGACTAAATGTTTTAGTTTTCAAAACCATAAAGAACCAATAAGGATGGTGTGTATTTTGAAAGAGAAAGTTATAAAAAGATTTAAAAATATAAAAGAGCTGATTTATCATTCTGCAAAAGTTTATGCTGATAATGTAGCTTTTACGGTAAAAAGCAAAAGTAAAGAAGGTATTAAATATACGGAACATACCTATTTGGATTTATTAAATGATATAAATTGCTTTGGTACAGCCTTGCATAAACTTGGATTAAAAGAGAAAAGGGTTGCGGTAATTGGGCATAATTGCTATGAATGGGCAGTAGCACATTTAGCTAATTTAATGGGTGATATAGTTTCTGTTCCATTAGATAAGGGACTTCAAATTGGAGAGTTAGAAAGCTCTTTAATTAGAAGTAAGGTTGAGGCAATAGTATTCGACCATAAATTAAAGGATATTATAAGGGAAATAAAAGAAAGAGGAAATACCCAAATACATCACTATGTATGCATGGAAAAAACAGATGAGTTCTTATATTTCTATGATTTACTTGAGAGTGGTAAAAAGGAAATAGAAGATGGAAATAACGAATATGTGACTTGTAAAATTGATGAATATAAAATGAGCATATTATTATTTACGTCTGGTACTACATCTAAGTCTAAAGCTGTTATGTTAAATCAATATGGAATAGCTACCAATATATATGATATGCAGTTAGTTGAAACGTTTTACACGGACGATGTTAACATTGCATTTTTACCGTTTCATCATATTTTTGGTTCTACCGGAATGCTTGTTATGCTAGCTTCAGGAGTGAGAACTGTTTTCCCTGACGGATTAAAATACATACAGCAAAATTTAGTTGAGTATAAAGTGTCTGTATTTATAGGTGTACCTATATTAATAGATAAAATGTATTCAAACATAATGAAGGAATTAAAAAAACAGAAGAAAGATAAAATTATTAAATTTTTAGTGAAATTTAGTAATATATTGTTAAAGTGTCATATAGATACAAGAAGTACTTTCTTTAAGCCTATTAATAATGCAATAGGTGGCAATATGAGAACTATTATATCTGGAGGAGCTCCTCTTGATGCGAATGTAGCTAAGTGGTTTAATGAAATTGGTATACATCTTGTTCAAGGGTATGGCCTAACTGAGACGTCTCCTGTTATAGCTGCAGAAAATGATTATTTAATAAAGAGTGGTACTGTAGGATTACCTATGAAAAATGTCAAAGTTAAGATTGAAAATGCCGATGCAAATGGTATAGGTGAAATAAAGGTAAAAGGACCTAATGTAATGCTAGGGTATTATGAAGATGAAGAACAAACAAAAGAAGTATTAAAAAACGGATGGTTTTATACAGGTGATTTGGGTTTTATAGATAAAGATGGGGTTTTATCTATTACAGGAAGAAAAAAAGATTTGATAGTATTAAAAAACGGTAAAAAAGTTTTCCCTGAGGAAATTGAAATATTAATAAATCGATTGGAAGAAGTTGAAGAGTCGTTTGTTTATGGATTGCCTGATGAAAATGATAAAAACGATGTGAAAGTAGCTGTTAAAGTTGTGTATGATGAAAAAACAGTTAAATCAAAATATCCGAATGTCTCCTTGGAAGAGTTAAACAAGATAATTTGGGATAAAATTAAGGAAATAAATCAAACTCTTCCTATGTATAAACATGTAAAGAAGTTGAGTTTGACAAGCGAACCGTTAATAAAAACAACTACAAATAAGATAAAAAGAAACGAAGAATTAAAGAAAATTTTAATGTGAATAAAAAGCTCTTTTTTTACCAATAATAATGGTAAAAAAGGGGCTTTTTTCTATGAAAAATAATAAAGATAAATCGATACTTAAAATGAATAAGGATTTTTTTGCTATTTATTCTATTTATAGAAGGTTAAATGATACAAAAAATTCCAAAAACCAATTAGTACCTGCAAGTGAGTGGCTTTTGGATAATTTCTATATAATTGAAGAACATGCAAAGCAAATAAAAAGGGACTTTAATAAAAAAATATATAGGGATTTGCCTATTGTAAGTTCCGGATATACAAGAGTTTTTACGATTGCAAGAGAAATTGTAGAAAAAAATGACGGAAAAATTGATGAGAATATTATAGAAAACTTTATAAAAAAGTATGAGGAAGTTACACCGCTATATATGCGTGAAATATGGAATTTAGGTGTAACATTAAGAATATCTCTTATAGAAAAAATAAGAAAAATAAGCGAAGAAATAGTAAGAACGTATAGTAAATGGGAACAAGCAGAAAAGTGGTTAGAAGATTATAACGAAAATTCAGAATTAAGGTTACCTGGTGTTGACGATAACTATTCTTTTTATGAGCATCTTGCTTTTAAATTAAGAAGAATGGGGAAAGACGGAATTATAGTTCTAAACCGTATTGATAATTACATAGAGAAATACGGTACAAGCATTGAAGCTATTTCGAGGAAAGAGCATAGCATTCAAGCTGAAATGAAAATTTCTATAGGAAACTCTATTCAAAGTTTAAAATATATTTCTAATATTAATTGGAATGAGCTTTTTAATAAAATAAGTGAAATTGAAAACATTTTTAATACAGAAAAATCAGGTATTTATCCTAAAATGGATTTAGAGAGTAAAAATGCGTACAGGAGCAAAGTAGAAAAAATCGCAAAAAACTTTGAAATTTCTGAATTGCATGTAGCTAAAAAATGTGTAGCATGTGCAGATGAAAATTATGATGATGAAAAAGCTGGACACGTCGGATATTATCTATTAGATGAAGGTAAGGAGGTTCTAATAGATAATTTAGATGTGAAAGTTCCGTTTTTATATAAACTAAAAAACTTTTTTGTGAAAAACCCATTCCCTATCTATTTAACAACAATGATTTTATTTGCAATTATTTCTACTGTATTATTGTATTTGCTTTTTTATTTTACGACAGGGATTACAAGACTTTCTTATATCGGGTTAGTAGTTGGATTTATTATTGCGTTTGATGGAGGAGTATGTTTTGCAAATTATCTATTTAGTAGAATATTTAAGCCTAGGGTGATACCGCGACTAGATTATATGGAAGGTATTCCTGAGAATTCGGCTACTATGGTTATTGTTCCTACATTACTATCAAGTAAAAAAAGAGTAAGTGATATGCTAAGTAATTTAGAAAAATATTTTGTAGCAGTATCGTCTGAAAATGTGTTTTTTACATTGGTAGGAGATGCAAAAGAGAGTGAAACAGAAGATATAGAAGAGGATGAAGAAATTGTAAAAGAAGGGATAAGTACCGTAAATAGGTTAAATGAAAAGTATGGTGCTAAAAAGTTCTTTTTTGTATATAGAAAAAGATTTTTTAATGCGTCAGAAGAAAAATGGCTTGGATGGGAAAGAAAACGTGGAGCAATACTAAAATTTAATGAATTTTTGATTGACGGTAAAAAAGAAGATTATAGATGTGTTTCGGATGGTTTTAATACTTTACCGAAAATAAAATATATATTAACAGTTGATGCAGATACAATAATTCCTATAAATGAAGCTAGAAAGTTAATTGGAGCGATTTCACATCCTGTAAATAAACCTGTATTAAATGAGGAAGAAACTGCTGTTGTTTCGGGGTACGGATTAATTCAACCACATATAGGAATAGATGTGGTAAGTGCAAACCAGAGTAAATTCTCACAGGTATTTGCCGGAACCGGAGGAATAGACCCATATGTTTGTGCATCATCAGATATTTATCAAGATTTATTTGGGGAAGCAATCTTTACAGGAAAAGGAATTTATGATTTGGAAGTATTCCAAAAGGTTTTAAAGGATACTTTACCTGATAATGCTATTTTAAGCCATGATTTACTTGAAGGGTCGTATCTTAGAGCGGGGCTGGCAACAGATATTGAACTAATAGATGGTTATCCTTCTAGATATAATGCTTATGCAATGCGTGCACATAGATGGATAAGAGGCGATTGGCAGATACTTTCTTGGATGTTTGGAAAGGTAAAAAATAGAGCTAATGAAACTATAAAAAATCCAATAAATAAAATATCAAAGTGGAAAATATTCGATAACCTAAGAAGAAGTTTAACAGCACCGTTTATGATGCTACTGATATTTTTGGCATTTTGGATATTGCCCGGAAATCCATTAATATGGACTGCTTTTGCAGTAATACTCGGAATAAGAGGAAACAAAAAACAATTTTTATATCAGTTTTTATTTCTTCCGTTCCAAGCTTGGCTTATGTTTAGTGCAATATGTATAACGCTATATAGAATGGTTTTTATAAAGAAAAACTTATTAGAATGGGTTACAGCAGCAGATATGGAAACTAAGTTAAAAAATACTTTAGGTAGTTTTTATTTTCTTATGAAATCTAACTTAGTTCAAGGACTTGTAATTTTTTTACTTGCGTATTTAGTAAAGGGAGACAGAGTATCGATAATTACAGGGTTATTCTTATTTGCAGTTTGGGCAATTTCACCGATAATTGCATTTTATATAAGTAAACCACGCCATAATAAAAATGAAAATTTAAGTGATGATGAAAAGGAAGAACTAAAAATATTTGCAAAGAATACTTGGAGCTATTTTGAAATATTAATGAACACTGAAAATAATTTCCTTCCACCGGACAATTTTCAAGAAGATCCACCAAATGGAGTAGCATATAGAACATCTCCTACAAATATTGGTCTAGGGATGCTCGCGATTTTGTCAGCTTACGATTTAGGATTTATAGATAAAAATGAGTTGATAGATAGGTTTGAAAAAATATTAAATACAATTGAAAAGCTGGAGAAATGGAATGGGCATTTGCTTAATTGGTATAATACTAAAACACTAAAGCCTTTATTTCCAAGGTATATTTCTACTGTAGATAATGGGAACTTTTTGGCTTATGCTATTACAGCTAGAGAAGGAATTAAAGAAATACTATGTGACGAGGATGAGAAAAAGAAGGAGTTTATAGAAAAAATTGAGCAGATAATTATAGGAATGGATTTTTCAATTTTATATGATAAAAAGAAAAATGTATTTTCTATCGGGTATAACCTAGAAGAAGGAAGGCTTACAAATTCATACTATGATTTATTGGCTTCAGAAGCAAGGCAGACCAGTTTTTTAGCAGTTGCTCGTCATGAAGTTCCGGTAAAACATTGGTTTTCTTTAGGTAGAAGTTTAACGAAGTTAAATGGGCATAAGGGGCTGGTATCTTGGACAGGTACGATGTTTGAATATTTAATGCCACTTTTAGTTATGAAAAATTATTACAAAACTTTACTTGATGAAACGTATGGTTTTGTAATAGAAAGCCAAATGATATATGCAAAAAAGAAAAATGTCATATGGGGAATTTCCGAGTCGGCATTTTATAACTTTGATATTAATTTGAATTATCAATATAAAGCATTAGGAGTTCCATGGCTAGGCTTAAAAAGAGGGCTTATAGATGATACTGTTATCTCTCCTTATTCAACTATGTTAGCACTTATGGTTAAGCCGAAAGAAGCATATAAAAATTTAAGGGCAATGCTGGACTTTAATATGTTTGGGAGGTTTGGTTTTTATGAAGCGATTGATTTTACTCCCGGAAGGCTTAAATTTATAACAGGCGATAAGAATTATGCACAAATAAAAAGTTATATGGCACATCATCAAGGAATGAGTTTGGTTGCAATTAATAACGTAATAAATAATTTTGTTATGCAAGAAAGATTCCATAGGGATGTTTATGTGGAGTCAGCAGAGGTACTTCTGCAAGAAAAAGTTCCCGGAGATATAATTTATACTAAGGATAGTAAGGAAAAGGTTGTACCACCAAAACAAGTTGTTTATGAGAGTATTGATACCGATCGTGAAATAGAAATAAAAGAAAATATAAGACCTGAATTTAATGTGCTTACGAATGGAAGTTATTCGGTAAGAATAAATGATAGGGGGATAGGAGTTTCTCAACTTAGAAATGTATCAATTTCGAGATATAGAAGTGATTATTTAAACGAGATATATGGACAAGTATTTTATATAAGATGTATTAATACCGGTGAAATATGGTCACCAACATATCTTCCGCATTTTAAGAAACCGGATAAATATAGGACGGTTTTTTCAGGAGATAAAACTAAGTTTATTCGTAGGGATGGAAATATAGAAACTAATTATGAAGTGGTAGTAGCGACTGAGGATAATTTAGATATAAGGCGTATTTCAATAGTAAATCATAATGACACAGAACTAGATTTTGAAGTTACAGGATTACTTGAAATTGTTAATGGAGACCAAAATGCAGATATTGCACACAGAGCTTTTTATGGACTGTTTGTTACTACTGAACAAGAAAATGAAGTATTGCTTGCAACTCGTAAACCTAGAAATAGCAGTGAAGAAAATTTTGTGGTATTTCAAACGTCTTTTGTGAATGGAGACAGTGTTGGAGATTTTCAGTTTGAAACAGACAGAATGAAGTTCTTAGGCAGAGGAAGAAGCAATAAAAATCCAAGTGCAATATTGGAAGGAAAACCTTTACTAGGAAGTGTAGGCGGAGTTTTAGATCCAATATTTGCGCAAAGAAGAATTATACGAGTAAAACCAAACGAAACAGCAAGTGTAAACTTTATTACCGGTATAGAGCCGGAGCGAGAAAAAGCACTGGAAACAGGTACTCGATATAGAAAAGATGAAATGATTTCAAGAGTGTTCAGATTAGCGTATGCTAGAAATCAAGTTGAATTATCATACCTTAATGTTACTTCTGATGAAGTGAAATTTTTTGATGATATGATAAAATATTTAGTTTAATTATGGAGGAGAAAAGATGAAAAATACTAAGGGTATCCTCTGGAGTCATGGAATTTCAGGTGATTTACCGATTGTGCTTATTGTTATAAAAAAATATGAAGATTTAGATGTTATTTACGATATGATAAAAGCACATGAGTATTGGAGAACAAAGGGGATTTTTGTTGACCTTGTTATTTTAAGTTACGAGGAAATTAGTTACAATCATCCTTTGTGGAACAGCATATTTGAAATTGTGTCCGGCAGCCATTTGGGTAACTTACAAAATGTGTCCGGTGGAGTTTTTATGCTACGAGGAGAGATTTTAGATAAACAAGATATAGAAGAACTTATCAGTATTGCTAATATTGTGTCGGAGGATGGTGGAGTTAAGTTACCTGAAGATGTAAAATCAGAAGAACCATATAATGATAGTTTGTTAAGAACTGGCGGAAAAAGTATAGATAAAAGAAAACTTGAGTTTTTTAATGGAATTGGTGGCTTTGATGAAAAGTCAATGGAATATGTTATATATCCTACAAAAAATGAATACACTCCCCTTCCTTGGAGCAATGTAATGTGTAATAAGGATTTTGGCTGTATAATGACGGAAGCGGGTGGCGGATATACGTGGGCATTTAACAGTAGAGAATATAGGCTTACTCCTTGGAGTAATGATGCAGTTAGTGATTTACAAGGAGAATATGTATATCTTGAGGATTTAGACAGTAAAGAACGCTTTTCAGCCTATTTACTTCCTTACGAAACTAATGGAGGATATGAAGTGTCTTTTGGACTTGGATACTGTAAATATCTATCTATAATATCTGATTTATTAATTGAGCTTACTGTTTTTGTGCCAAGAAAAGAGCTTGTAAAAATTTCTATGATAAAGATTAAAAATCTAAGTGGCAGAAAAAGAAAGTTAAGTTTAAGGTATTATATTAATCCGGTACTTGCATTTAGTAATAATTTTAGAGAAAAAAATATAAAAACGACAGTTGATAATGATAAAATAATTTTTGAAAATAAATACGAAAGAGAATTTTTTAATAGTAAGGTTTATTTAACAACGGGCAAAGGCAGCAATTTTTACAAGAAAAATATTGGGGTAGAATCGTATATTAATGTTGAAATAAATGATAATGATGAATTAAATAAAGTGTTCCTTTTGGGTGCTTGTGAAAATGAAGTGATTGCAGATAAATTTTTAGAATGGGAGAAAGCAAGTAATGAATTAGACGAAGTAAAAAAGTTTTATAAAAAAGATGTACAAAAAATAAAAGTTAACACCCCGGACAAAGCTACTAATTTACTATTAAATGGTTTTTTACTATATCAGGCACTTGTTTGCAGAATTTTTGGTAAGAGTTCATTTTATCAGTCCGGAGGAGCTACCGGATTTAGAGACCAACTTCAAGATGTTATGCCGTTTTCGTTTATTATGCCGGAGCTTACCCGTGAGCAAATTTTATACCATGCCAGACATCAGTTTGATGAGGGAGACGTCTTGCATTGGTGGCACAAAGAAGCTCAAAAGGGAACACGAACGAGATTTTCGGACGATTTGCTATGGTTAGTTTATGTAACTAATTATTATATAAAAGTAACTAATGATAAAAGTATTTTAGATGAACAGGTTTCGTTTGTAGAGGGTGTAGAGCTTGAGGATTATGAGGATGAAAAATATATTGAATTTGAATATTCTCAAAATAGCGCCTCTTTATTTGCACATTGTATTTTTTCAATTGAACATGCATTAAAATTTGGAGAACATGGACTTATATTAATGGGATCAGGTGACTGGAACGACGGAATGAATGAGGTCGGAAATAAAGGAAAAGGTGAGAGCGTATGGCTTTCGTGGTTTTTATATAAAATACTTGTTGATTTTTCTCCAATTTGCATAGAACAAGGCAGGACTGATTTGGCGGAAAAATATAGTGAAATTGCGAGTAACTTAAAAGAACAGATTAATAATAATGCATGGGATGGCGAATGGTATAAAAGAGCATATTTTGATGATGGAACTCCTCTTGGAACGATAGAAAATGATGAGTGTAAAATAGATTCTATTTCGCAGTCTTGGAGTGTTATTTCCAGTGCAGGAGATGAAAATAAGAAAGAGAAGGCTATGAATTCACTAGATAATTATTTAATAGATAAAGAAAATGGAATTATAAAATTACTCACTCCTCCATTTTCAAAAGGAGAATTAAGGCCGGGATATATAAAGAGCTATTTAGAGGGAATTCGTGAAAATGGTGGTCAATATACTCATGCAGCTATTTGGGCAGGAATTGCTTATGCAATAATGAAAAGAGGAGATAAAGCCTTTTCTATATTTGAAATGTTAAATCCTATTAACCATAGTAGAACAGACAGTGAAATGAAAAAATATAAATTAGAACCGTATGTTATTTCTGCCGACATATATACTAATTCGCTTCATATAGGGAGAGGTGGTTGGAGTTGGTATACAGGTGCAGCATCTTGGATGTATAGGTTTGGAATTGAATATATTTTAGGAATAAAATTTAGAGGAAATACGATTATTGTTGAGCCTTGTACAAGCTCTGACTGGAACGAATATACTTTGGAGTATAAAATTAAGGATACAACATACAACATTAATGTTAAGCTTAACTCCGGCAAAGAAAATAAGATTGTTATTGATAATGTGTTAGAAGAAGGAAACAGCTTTACTGTAATGGAAGACGGAAAGTTTCATTTTATAGAGGTATATTGCTAAATTATTTACAAAATTATCAAAATGATGTAGTATGTACTTGGGAGTTGGTTAATTTGGATAGAATTTTAGGCATTGATTACGGAGATAGCAGAACAGGTCTTGCTGTAAGTGATTTAATGGGGTGGACTGCCCAAGGAATTGAAACGGTACATCATAAGGGAAATATAAAATCTCTTTTAAATAGAATTAAAGAGATTATTGTTGAATATAATGTTAATAAAATTGTTATAGGGTATCCTAGAAATTTAAATGGGAGTATTGGACCAAGGGCTGAAAAAACTGAAGAATTTATTAAAATTTTAATAGACAAGTTCGGTTTGGATGTGATAAAATGGGATGAATGGTTGAGTACAGTTTCTGCTCATCGTGATATGATCGATATGAATATAAAAGGCAGAAAAAAGAGAGATATTGTGGATACAATAGCTGCCGTTCATATTTTACAGAATTATTTGGATTCAATTTCAAATAAATAATTTTATTGTTAGCTAAGCTAACGGAATGGAGGAAGAAAATGAGTGAAAATGAAGAAATGAATAACGAGGAATTAGATAACATAATTGTTCTTACAGATGAAGATGGAAAAGACGTTGAGTTTGAATGGTTAGACACTATCGAAATGAAGGATAGCACTTATGTTGTTGTAATCCCTACTGAAGAAGAAACTGATGAAGTTGTAATCTTAAAGATGGAAAAAGAAGACGATGAAGAGTCGTTTGTTGGCCTTGAGGATGAAAATGAAATAAATGAAGTGTTTGAAGAATTCAAAGAAAGAAATAAAGAAATTTTTGATTTTATTGACTAAAAAAGAATAAAATCCTGTAAATTGCACATATTAACTCTGTAACGTATATTTGCAATTTGCAGGAGGTGAATCTAAATGGCAAACAGAAAGAAATTAGTTCCAGAAGCAAGTGGTGCTATGAACAACTTCAAGTATGAAACAGCTAGTGAAATGGGTCTTAACTTAAAAAAAGGCTATAATGGAGAAATGACTGCAAAACAAGCTGGTTCTATCGGTGGTAATATGGTAAAGAAAATGATTCAAAAAGCACAACAAGATATGGCTAAGTAAATTAAAACCATTTTTGGGGCGAGCATTCGCCCTATACATAGAATAGGAGTTTACAATATGGATAATAATACCATTTTTATGAATTTGCAGGATTTGCAAAAGAAAGAAAAGCACGAAAAAATAAAGAGTATTATGAAGGAAGTATATCAAGCATTAAAAGAAAAAGGATATAATCCCATTAATCAACTCTGTGGATATTTTGTTTCTGCGGATCCTACATACATCACTAATCACAACAATGCTAGAGCGTTAATTACTCAGGTTGAAAGAGAAGATATATTAGAGGCTATTACGGAAGAATATATTGAAAAAATGTGAGGAATGGTAATATGGGAAACGAAATAGTTATGATTTATAAAACTAATGAAAAATATCAAGAAGTAGAAGGATTAATGAGCTTTTTAGCGTCAACAGGTATAAATGCACTTCGTTCGCCCCACTCTGTTGTTGGTTCAGCCCTAGACCAGGTTAATGGAACATGTATATTTGTAAATAAAGAGCAAGAAGAAGAGGCAAAATTGCTAATAGAAGAATATTTCAATAAAAATCCCGAGTTTGTAGACTTGCCGGATGAATTAAAAGATTAAAAATTGTGACTACCTAAGGGTAGTCATTAATTTTTTTGATTTTCTAGGAAAGTTCGAGCTATGAGTTAAAACCTTAACTTAGTGCAACTCCAGTCTAATTAAAATTTAGCTGATGAAATCAGCGTTAAAAATTTTAATTAGTAGCTCGAACGACCGACAGAAAACAAAAAAAGTTCATTGATGTTGTTGACCGAAGGTCAACATAGCGTGGACTTTAGTCCACTTTTTTTACAGAAAAAAGCGAATTATAACGAAATTCGACATATATTCTTAAGTGTCGTTATTTTTTTGTCGAAATATGGTGTAATAAAATGGCAAAATACCCATTGACTGGAAGGGAACTCTAAGGTATTATATAAGTGTCAAAACACAAGACTGTTGTGAAGGAGTGAGTGATATGCTAGAAGAACTCAGTGAAAAGATTGGAAATGCGGTAGAGGATAATCTTGATGATATAACGCCTACTCAAAAAGAGATTATTCGATACACAATAGTGCAAGTTTTTGGAGAACTTATAAAAATAGCAATAATGTTTGCTATTGCATGGCCGTTTGGAGTAGCACATTTGTTGTTGATAGCTATTCTTTCTATGGCCATATATAGGGTTCCGTCAGGCGGAGTACATTCTAAAAGTCATATCGCTTGCTTTGTCACAAGTATGATTTTGTTTATGGGAAATGTTTTAATTTCATCGTTAGTAAAAGGACCACATCTAGATATTATATATATATTAATTTTTTTAGTAAATATTCCTATTATTCATTATTTTGCTCCGGCAGATACAGAAATGAAACCGGTAATAAGTAGAAAACAAAGACTGTTGCTAAGAATTATTTCTTATATATGTATGACTGGTACAATATTAATAGGCAGATTTGCAATTAGCGATGTAGTTATAAGAAATATATTTATATTTGGGACATTAATTCAAAGCATAACAATGCTACCATTTATATATAAAATTTTGGGAACTAAGTATGGATACAGAGACGGAATAGTAGTTCCGCAAATTTAGATTCTTTTAGAGTGGCGCGTGCTCTTGGAATATATAAAAATAAAAGGAGGAGTTTTTTATGAAAAAAATGTTATGTAAGTTGGTAAACAAGGTGGCAACAGTATACGGAGGAATGACAAGTAGTGCATCAACATTTTTAGTATTAGGCCAAGTTAAAACACCGGCTTGTTTAATTAAGAAAGATTAGTATATAAGTAGTACTTTGCCGGTAGGCGTAAGTTTACGAATATTTTAATGGTGTTTCACTTAAAAAGCCTCTCGACCGGTCCTCGAGAAGCTTTTTTTATTTTATTTTCTAGGAAAGTTCGAGCTATGAATTAAAAGTTTAACTTAGCACAAAACTAGTATAATTAAAATTTAGCTGATGAAATCAGCGTTAAAAATTTTAATTAATAGCTCGAATGACCGACAGAAAACAAAAAAGTTTTCCTTGATGTTGTTGACCGAAGGTCAACATAGCGTGGACTTTAGTCCACCTTTTTTAATTCATATACAAATCCATCTTTTAACTCGTAGAAAATTTCAACATTGTCTTTTATTATACTATATCCGTTTTCTGTTTTTTTAGCATTCGGATTATTTATTAAAAAATCTTCTTCACTAAGTTCACTTTCTTTAGTAGAGTTTAATAATTTATCAGTTAACATTGAATCCGGTATGGAGTTGCTAGTGGAAAACTGAGTGGCGGGGAAAAAAGTATCATTTAAATCATTAGTAAAATTTTCGACTGATTCAGTGCTATAAGATTTCATCAAAACTTTTCTATCCATGATAGAGTCTACGCCCATATTTTCATCAGTTATGTCTTGCAAATAGTGATTTTCGGCATATGAGTTTGCGGAGGTATCTTTATTAAATTCTTTATTAAAAACATTCTTATCATTTATTGCATATATAGATAAACAAAGGCAAGTTACAACAAAAACCGCTGCACAATTTTTTATCCAATAAGGTAAGTGATAAACATTATTTTTAGAATATATATTGTTTAACGTTCGTTCCTTTAGCTCATTTGACACTGTAATATTTTTTAATTTTTTTTCAAATTCTTTCTTTAGTTCTTCTTTTTTCATAATGTTTTTACCCCCTTTCTATTCTTCTAAAATTATCTTTAGTTTTTCTTTAAGCATTTCTCTTGCTCTTTTCATTCGAGTTCTTACAGTGGCTTCAGGAATATTTAATACATTAGAAATTTCTAATGTAGAAAAGTCTTTATAATAGTAAAGAATTAAAACATCTTTATATTTAGTAGGTAACAGTAAAATTTCATTTAATATCATATTCGCATTTTCAGTATCTATTATGTTTTCGTCGAAACTTGAATTTTCTATTGCATCATTAAAACTTTCGATAGAAACTACTTTCTTTTTCCAAGCGCTTTTTAAATAATCTTTACATGTATTTAGCGTTATTTTTATAATCCATGTTTTTTCTGAGCTTTTTCCTTTAAATGAGCCAAGATATTTATTAACTTTTAAAAAAACATCTTGAAATATGTCCTCGGCTGTGCTAGGATTTTGCGTATATAGTGTCGCTATACGTAAAACATCGTTACCGTAAAGCTCAATTAAACTTTCAAGCTTTTCTTTATTATTCATAACTTCAACTCCTACGGTTAATTATTAGACGAATTAATGCTTAACTTTGTTTCAAGTATAGTATGACATATTTTTAAATATTTTTCAAAGGGATTTTGGAGGAGCGTTTATGGATTATTATATTTTAACACCAATTTCATTTGTATTAAGGATATTTGAAGTATTTTCACAGTTTAGTTTGATTTTAATTATACTTGGCAGAGGTATTTTTGGTAAACGCCATTTTATCGGGGCGGCATTATTTTCTGTGATTTTTGAATTAGGTAAGTTAATTTGCCCACATTATTTATGGGGCTTTTTATCTTTGATTTTAGGAATACCTTTTATAACGATTTATTTTAAGGAAAACGTATGGAAGGTTGGAATATCTTATATAATTACAGGAATCGCAGTGGCTTTTTTAGACTTTATAGTATTATTAGTTTTATCAATAACATTTAATATACCAAAATTCGATGACATAGTAGAAATACCGTTATTATATAATATAGGTTGTTTAATAATTTCCGTATCATTATTGGGAATAAGCTACTTTAGTTACTTAATAAAGAAAAAGCATAATAAGAAATTTGAGTCTTTACCTAAAGTCACTACAGGAATAGTTAATGCAATTGCGACATTTTTATTGTTAGTACCTAATCTAGTTATGCTTTTGTATTACCATGATGATAAAAACATACCGCGTGTAATTGTAATTATAAACATTATCGCAATTATAGCCATGTTTTTTATAACTACTTACAACATGAAAAAAGGTTTTGAATTAGTAACTGCTGAGCAAGAATTAGTAACTCAAAAGACGTATAATAAAACTCTGCAAAACCTTGTAGATGGATTGCGTACGTTTAAACATGATTATAACAATACACTTCAAACGATGTATGGTTATATACAGTTAGATAATATGACTGCACTGCGAGAATTTTTTGAACAAATATTGGATGAGTCAAGAGCTATAACGGCATTAGATAAATTAAATCCTGATCTCTTTAAAAATCCAAGTTTGTTTGGATTAATTACTGCAAAGTATGAATATGCAAGGCAAAATAATGTTAATATAAATTTTGAAATGTACGGCAAACTTGAAAATGCTAATATGCAAATATATGATTTAACAAGAACTCTTGGAATATTTTTAGATAATGCAATTGAGGCATCTGCCGGAAGCGATAAGAAAAAGGTTAACTTTATGGTATGTGAAAGAAGAGGGAAGGTAGTTGTCGAAATTACTAATTCATATTCTGAAACAGGGTTAAAGATGGAAAACATAAATGATAAGGGTATGTCTTCAAAAGGAGAAAATAGAGGATTAGGTTTATATAAAGTTAAGGAAATATTAAAGAAGTACCCTGATGTTAAGCATGAAACAACAGCATCAAACGGTATGTTTATGCAAAGACTTACCATTAGTAAAATAAAAGAAAATGCAAAACAAAAATGTTAGGAGGAGTTTTATATGTTAAAAGTGGCTGTTTTTGATACAAAACAATATGATATTGCCGGTTTTGAAAAATACGGAAAGGAAAACGATATTAATTTTAAGTTTTTTGATACAAAACTTACAGAGGATACTGTAGGTTTAGCAAGAGGATCTGACGCAATAGTAGTGTTTGTAAACGATACTGTAAATGAAAAGGTTATAAATGAGTTATGCGAAAATGGAGTTAAATTAATAGCATTAAGATGTGCCGGATTTAATAATGTGGATTTAAAAGCTGCACAAGACAAAATAACTGTTGTAAGAGTTCCGGCATATTCTCCATACGCGGTAGCTGAACATACAATGGCACTACTACTTACATCGCTTAGAAGAATTCATAAGGCATATAACAGGACAAGGGAATTTAATTTTAGTCTTAACGGACTTACCGGATTCGATTTACATGGAAAGACGATAGGGGTAGTAGGAACAGGAAAAATAGGAAAGATATTTATTAATATTTGTAAGGGTTTTGGAATGAACGTAATAGCATATGATTTATACCCTGACAAGAATGCAGATATAAAATATGTGAGCTTAGACGAGCTATTTGCAAATAGCGATATTATTTCTCTTCATTGTCCACTTACCGCAGACAATAAGTATTTAATTAATAAAGAAACCATTGCTAAGATGAAGAAAGGTGTTTATATTTTAAATACTTCTAGGGGAATGTTAATTGATGCAGAAGCATTAATTGAGGGAATAAAAGAGAAAAAGGTTGGCGCAGCTTGTCTGGATGTTTATGAGGAAGAAAATGATATTTTCTTTAAAGATTATTCGGGACATATATTGCAGGACGATATTTTAGCTAGACTTATTTCTATGCCAAATGTTATTATTACATCTCATCAGGCATTTTTAACTGAAGAAGCTTTGGATAATATAGCGAATACTACTGCAAAAAATATAAAGACTTTCTTTGATGATGGAAAATGCGAAAATGAAATAGCATATAAAGAGTAAAAAATGACGCAAAGCTTAGCTTTGCGCCATTTTATGTTATTAATAAATTCTTAATTTGATGTATTCTGTATCGCCTGTGTTGTACTTTACTTTTAATTCAGTAGTTCCTTTTTTCTTAGGAGTTACTGTGATTTTTTCTGATTTTGTTAGACTAGTTTTAGATAAACTAACATAGCTACTATCATAAGTTATTGTTGCACTTTTTGCATCGAAAACATCTAAGTTTATTGCAAGAGCAAGATTTCCATTATAGCTGAAGCTTATTTCACGAGAAGTTGTTGTATTGTCATCGTCATCTATAATAACATCAATATAATCTGTATCTCCTGTATCATATTTGATCTTTATTGTAGTTTCTCCGGCTTTTTTAGCAGTTACAGTAACTTTACCTGAACTTGTAAGTTTTGTTTTAGATAAACTGATGTATTTGTCATCATAGGTTAAAGTTGCTTTGTCTGCATCGTAATCCTTAAGGTCTATATAAATAGTATCTTTTTCACCAACACTAAGTTTTATTTCATCATCATTATCGTCATCATCATCTTCAATGATAACATCAATGTATTCTGTATCGTCTGTATTAAATTTAACTTTGATTGTGGTTTCACCTTCTTTTAAGGCTTTAACAGTAACTTTACCTGAACTTGTAAGCTTTGTTTTAGATAAACTGATGTATTCGTCATCGTAGGTTAAAGTAGCTTTACTTGCGTCATAGTCATCAAGGTCTATGTAAATAGTATCTGTATCTCCAACTTCTAATTCAATCTCATCATCGTTGTCCTCATCATTGCTAATAACAACATCAATATAGTCAACATTTCCGGTATTATAAGAAATTTTAATAACAGATTTTCCAACCTTTTTCCCTTCTACTGAAACATTACCTGAATAATTTACATATGTTTTTGAAAGTTTAACATAAGAGCTATTGCAACTTATTGTTGCACTGCTTGCACCATATTTGCGAAGATTCACATAAAATGTATCCTTTTCGTTTACTTCTATTTCCATATCTTCACGATCGCTTATGTACGAATAATTATTATAATCATAAGAATAATTGTAACTGTTAGAGTTGATATATACAGTGTTATTATTAAAACTAACATTTGAATTTGTGAGTTTTCCGAATTCACTAAGCGGTACATATGTCTTGCCTTGGTAATTTAACATCGGAGATGTTGATTTATATGCACTTCCGTTAACATACACAGGGTAAGGACTTAAGTACACCTCATAAACTAATGTACTTGCAGTTACTATTCCACCGAATAATAATGCACCTACGGTTATTCCTGCGACCATACTTTTTAAGTCAAATAACTTTTTCTTCATTTTATATTTCCTCCACTTCATAAATGTTTTAAAAACGGGTATAGTTAAGTATATTGAAATAAATAAATAAATTTGTATACACGTCTTTACATAACTAGAAATCGCTCTAATGTTAACATAAGAATAAAATTCTGTCAATAGTTTGACTATGACAAAAATATGTGATAGTATAAACACGAAGCTTAAATGCGGATGTAGTTTAGTGGTAGAACATGAGCTTCCCAAGCTTATGGTGGGGGTCCGATTCCCCTCGTCCGCTCCATTTATAGAAGTTTTGCAAAAGAAAAAGGGAGGAATTAATTATGCCATTAGTAACAACAACAGAAATGTTTAAAAAAGCCTATGGAAAGTATGCAGTAGGTGCGTTTAATGTAAATAATATGGAGATTGTTCAGGGAATAACTGAAGCAGCTATGGAAGAAAATGCACCGGTAATCTTACAAGTATCTGCGGGTGCTAGAAAATATGCAAAGCATGTATATTTAATGAAGTTAATAGAAGCAGCAGTAGAAGATACAGGAGTGCCTATCGCGGTGCATCTTGACCATGGTGCTGATTTTGAAATTTGTAAGGACTGCATTGATGGAGGATTTACCTCTGTAATGATAGATGGGTCTAAATATTCTTTTGAAGAAAATATAGAACTAACTAAGAAAGTTGTAGACTATGCACATGCACATGGTGTTGTGGTAGAGGCTGAACTAGGAAAATTAGCCGGAATTGAAGATGCAGTAGTTGTATCACAAGCTGATGCGGCATTTACTGATCCAGAACAAGCAGCAGAATTTGTTCATAAAACAGGTTGTGATTCTCTTGCAATTGCAATCGGAACAAGTCATGGTGCATATAAATTTAAGGGAGAACCAAAACTTAGATTTGATATATTAGAAAAAGTTACAAAGTTACTACCTGAAACTCCTATTGTATTACACGGTGCATCAACAGTTATGCCTGAGTTTGTAAAACAATGTAATGAGTTTGGTGGACAACTTCCTGGGGCACAAGGTGTACCTGAAGATATGCTTCATAAGGCAGGAACAATGGGCGTATGTAAGATAAACATTGATACTGACTTACGTCTTGCAATGACAGCATCTATTAGAAAGTTTATGGTTGAACATCCTGACAAATTCGACCCTAGAGAGTATTTATCTCCAGCAAGAGAAGCAATTAAAAATATGGTTAAACATAAAATGAGAGATGTTTTAGGATGCTCAGGAAAAGCTTAAAATAAGAAAAGTGGTAGTGAATCATACAAAACAGTATGGTTCACTATTTTTTTGCACCTTTGGCCAATTGACAAATACTGTAAAAAGTGATAAAATTGGTTAGTACGGAGGAAAAATGTTAGAAAATTTTTATAATGCTATACTTAATTTAATATATCCCGCAAGATGTGGATTTTGTAATGAAATTACAGGAACTAAACAGTTTATATGTGACAATTGCAGATATAAATTGAAACAAGAGTATACTAATCGCTGTGTATATTGTGGAAAAACCACACACTTAGCAAATGTTTGCAGGGAGTGTAGTGGTAAAAAGATATATTATGATAAATTAGTGTTTTTTAATGAATATACAAAAGAATTTAGAGAGAAAATACATTCATATAAGTTTCACGATAAAAAATTTTATTATAATTTTTTCGAGGAACTAATTTACGACAAATTATGCGGTATTGAAGCTGATATAATTATTCCTGTGCCTGTAAGTTGTGAACGGTTAAAGGAAAGAGGATATAATCAGTCTGCATTAATTGGAGAAAAACTTGCAAAAGACATGAAAATTGAATATAACGGTGAAATATTAATAAAAACAAGAAATAGCGAAAAGCAGAGTATGCAAAGTTTTTTAAAAAGGCGACAGTCTGTTAAGAATATTTTCCAAATTACCGATATATTAGAAATAAGAGGTAAAAAAGTAATTTTAATAGACGATGTATTTGCAACCGGTTCAACAGCAAATGAGTGTAGCAAAGAGTTAATTAAAGCCGGAGCAAAAAGTGTAATTGTTGCAGTAATTTCGATAAGTCATACATTGAAATAATGGCTATATATTGCAAAGTATACAAAAATTAAAAAGTTAAAAAAATTACAGTTTCCTATTAAGTATTTAAGATTTCTGCCGATATATTATTCACAAGGAGTAAAAGAGTTATTTGAAAGAGGTGCTTAGGATGAGAATTTCAGGAAATGTTTCAGCAGTAACAGGAATTTATACGAATGACAAAAAAATCTCTAAAGTAGAGAATGTTAATAAATTAAGTTTAGGGAAAGATGATATTAAAATTTCTAGTAAAGCTAAGGATTATACTACAGCTATGAATGCGTTAAAGGATGTTCCGGATGTAAGACAAGATAGAGTTGATGAGATATCTGCTAAATTTGCAAAAAATGAATATAAAGTTTCCGGAGATGATATTGCTGATAAAATTCTAAACGGTGGTTTTGATGCATCAATATAGTAAAGTGGTTTTTGGGCGATGAGAATCGCCTTTTTTTCTTGCTTAAATATTTGACACATAGCATATAAATTTGATATATTACTGTGTACGGGGGTATTTACAATGGAAAGAATAATGATTAACATAGACGGAACACAAAATTTCGGAAATGGAGAAGCTAATAATGTTGAGCTTACTACGGAAGGTGAACTTAGTGTTTCTGTAGATTCGTATACCTTAAAGTATAAAGAGAGTGAACTAACCGGGATGGAGGGCACTACTACTGAAATTACTGTTGAAAATAGCGGAATAGTAAATCTAATTAGAAGTGGTACCGTAAATTCTAATTTGGTTTTTGAAGAAGGAAAAAGGCATTTGTCTTACTACGATACAAACGATGGAGCATTTTCAATTGGAGTATTTGCTAGTTATGTGGATACGGTTTTAGAAAGAAATTATGGAGAAATATCTATAACATATGCCATGGATGTAGATGATAAACCAATTGGAGAAAATGAGATAAGAGTAAGATTTAAGAGATAAAAAACTAATTTTCTATTGAATTTTATGGAAATATATAGTAATATATAAATATAATATGAAATTTATGGTTCGTACTATAAGTATGAAAGAGAAAAGAGACTGTTTCCCCAGTCTCTTTTCTTTTTCCCTATTATTCTACTATTGATGTAAGTAATATTAAGATGAAAATAGTAAGTAGAATAACTCTTATGAATTTATGGTTCATACTACGCCTCCTTTCCGTCGTATTTGCGACTACCGGTGGCAAACAAATAATACCATATATTGGAATAAAAATCAACCAATTTCTGTAATAATTGGATTAAAATTCTATGTAAAAAACTATTACTTGATAAACCACAAGTAAATGTGATAAAATATAATGTAAAATTGTAATTATAAGGAGAAAGTTTATGCAACAAGACAAAATTAGAAATTTTAGTATTATAGCACATATAGATCACGGAAAATCTACATTAGCGGACAGAATGTTAGAACTTACAGGTGTTTTATCTAAAAGAGAGATGGAAGACCAGGTTTTAGATAATATGGATATAGAGCGTGAACGCGGAATTACTATTAAAGCACAAGCAGTAAGAATGCTTTATAAGGCACATGACGGTGAAACGTATGAGCTTAATTTAATAGATACCCCGGGACATGTTGACTTTAACTATGAAGTGTCAAGAAGTTTGGCTGCTTGTGAAGGAGCAGTTTTAGTTGTAGATGCTTCACAAGGTATAGAGGCACAAACTTTAGCTAATACATATTTAGCATTGGAAAATAATTTAGAAATATTGCCTGTTATAAACAAGGTTGATTTGCCAAATGCAAGGCCAGATGAAATTGCACATGAAATAGAAGATGTCATTGGACTAGAAGCTATGGATGCTCCTAGAATTTCAGCAAAATCGGGTCTAAATGTTGAGGCAGTTTTAGAAGAAATAGTAAAGAAAGTTCCGGCGCCAACTGGAGATGAAAATAAGCCACTAAAGGCACTTATATTTGATTCTTTCTATGATAATTACAGAGGTGCTATTTCGTATGTTAGATTAAAAGAAGGACAAGTCAAGGTGGGCGATACAATTTTAATGATGTCTACTGGTAAAACATTTACAGTAACGGAAGTAGGATATTTTAGACCGGGGAGCTATATTCCGACAGATGTCCTAAAGGCAGGACAAGTTGGATATGTTGCCGCAAGTATAAAGAATGTAAGTGATACACGTGTTGGTGATACAATTACTAATGCTAATAACAGAACAGATACACCACTAGAAGGCTATAAAAAGGCAGTACCAATGGTGTTCTGTGGAGTATATCCTGTTGATGGAGCTGATTATGAGAATTTAAAAATGGCGTTAGAAAAATTACAATTAAACGATGCAGCACTACTTTTTGAACCAGAAACTTCTATAGCACTTGGTTTCGGATTTAGATGTGGCTTTTTAGGGCTTCTTCATTTAGAAATTATTCAAGAAAGATTAGAGAGAGAATATAATCTTAATTTAATTACTACTGCTCCGAGCGTTATTTATAGGGTTACAAAAACTGATGGTGAAGTGGGTATGGTTTCTAATCCAACTAATTTACCTGCTCCACAGGAAATTGATTTTATGGAAGAACCTATGGTTAAGGCTTCTATTATGCTTCCAAAGGAGTTTGTAGGAAACATTATGGAATTATGTCAGGACAGACGCGGAAATTATTTAAATATGCAGTATTTAGATGAAACCAGAGTTACATTGATTTATGAATTACCACTTAACGAGATTATTTATGATTTCTTTGATGCATTAAAATCGAGAACTAAAGGATATGCTTCCTTTGACTATGAACTTATAGGATATAATCGCTCAAAGCTTGTAAAGTTGGATATTTTACTTAATAACGAAGTGGTAGATGCGCTATCATTTATTGTTCATGAGGATAAAGCGTATGTAAGAGGAAGAAAAATTGCTGAAAAATTGAAGGATGTTATCCCAAGACAATTATTTGAAGTGCCAATTCAGGCAGCAATAGGTGGAAAAATTATTGCAAGAGAGACGATAAGTGCTATGAGAAAAGATGTATTGGCAAAATGTTATGGTGGAGATATCTCAAGAAAGAGAAAACTACTTGAAAAACAGAAAGAGGGAAAAAAGAGAATGAGACAGGTTGGTTCTGTTGAAATCCCTCAAGAGGCATTTATGTCTATCTTAAAACTTGACGATAATTAAATGAAGGAGAAAGGTTAATATGATGGAAGACATAGTTTTCGGAAGAAATTCCGTTATAGAATTATTAAATTCAGATAGAACAATTAATAAACTATTTATTCAAAAGGGAGAAAACTACGGGTCTATAAAAAAAGTAATAGATTTAGCTAGAGGCAAGAAAATTGTTATAAGTGAGGTACATAAGTCTAAGCTAGACGAAATGACGGAAGGGCAAAATCACCAAGGAGTCGTAGCTTTAACATCTCCTTATAAATACTGTGAAATTGACGATATATTAAATGTGGCAAAGGAGCGTGGTGAAAATCCGTTTATCATCATATTAGACGGGATAGAAGACCCGCATAATTTGGGCGCTGTAATACGTACAGCAGAATGTATGGGAGTTCACGGAATTGTAATTCCAAAGAGAAGAGCTGTATCTGTCACGAATACTGTCGCGAAAGTAGCAGCAGGAGCGTTAGAGTATATGAAGATAGCTCGTGTTAATAACATAAATGACGCAATTGAAGAACTAAAAGAAAATGGTGTTTGGGTTGTTGGAACTGATGCGAGTGGAAAAGATAATTTGGCTGATATAGATATGGTCGGCTCAATTGCTATTGTAATTGGAAGCGAAGGCGAGGGAATGGCTAGTTTAACTAGAAAAAGATGTGATTTCTTGGCTAAAATTCCTATGAAGGGCAAAATCACGTCGCTTAATGCTTCTGTTACTTGTGGAATGGTTATATATGAGGTTGCACGTCAGAGAAGATAGATTTGATGAAAGGAAGTTGTCAAATGGGACGAAAGATAAATAATAAGTCACAGGATAAGGGGCTTAAACAAGAGATTTTTGGTGTGGTAACTTGTTTCTGTTCGGTACTTTTAGCCTATGGGGTATTTTCCAGAGGTCATTCCGGTGCATGGGGAAATGCAATTGTTAATTTTTTCTTTGGTTTACTTGGAAATGTTGCTTATATTTTCCCATTTTTTATGCTTATTTTCGGTATACAGCTCATTACTAAGAGTGCTAAGAAAAGAAATAGATTTTTTAAGTTTTCTATGTTTTTTATGCTAAGTGTTTCATTTTTACTATTTTTAATTAATGAAAAAACTGTTAATAGCGAGGCTGGGCTTACAGCACTTGTTAAAAATTTATATATGCAAGGACAAATTCCGACTGGTGGTGGCGTTGTAAGTATTTTTGCCGCTCCGTTTATAAAGTTTTTTGGAATAGTATGGACATACATAATTTTTATTTGCACCATGATTGTTTGTGTTTTATTAATTACAGAGATTCATCCGGCTACTATTCTTTTATGGATTAGAGATAAGGCAAGTGAAATAAAGAATAGCGAAAATGAATATGTAAAAGATTTTGAAAACAATGAAAAACCTAAAATTAAAAAGCCTGTTAAACTAAAAATTGATGATGTGCCTAATGAAATTCCAATTGAAAAGTTTGATTTGGCAAATCAAATAGGAATAGATGAAGTTAAAGATGGAAAGGTGGAGGAAGAGGAGAAACCTGTTTCGAAGCCACAAGAAGAAGTAAAGAAGGAAGAAATAAAAAATGAGAATAAGAAGCCAAGTGATAATGAGCCTATTCCTACAATTAATATTGATACCGTAGAACCAGAAGTACCTAATTATGTGTTGCCTCCTATTGATATTTTACAAAAGCCAAAAGGTGTAGGTGGAGATAAATATAAAAAGGAGCTTGTTGCGACTGCACAAAAACTTCAAGATACATTAAATAGTTTTGGGGTTGCGGCGAACGTTGTAAATGTTAGTAGAGGACCTGCGGTAACAAGATATGAATTGGCTCCGGAGGCTGGTGTTAAAGTTAGTAAAATTGTTGGGCTTACGGATGATATTGCTTTGAATTTAGCAGCTCCTTCTATTCGTATGGAAGCGCCTATTCCGGGCAAGGCTGCTGTTGGTATAGAAATTCCCAATACTTCTGTAGATGCGGTGTTCTTAAGAGAAATTTTAGATACTAAAGATTTTAATGAACACCCTTCAAAGATTGCTTTTGGCCTTGGAAAAGATACTGCAGGTAAGACGATGATTGCGGATATAGCTAAAATGCCACACGTATTAATTGCCGGTGCCACAGGTTCTGGAAAGAGCGTATGCATAAATACTATTATTACAAGTTTGCTTTATCGTGCAAAGCCTAATGAAGTAAAACTTATCATGATTGATCCAAAGGTTGTTGAACTTGGAGTATATAACGGAATCCCTCATTTATTAATACCGGTTGTTACTGATCCTAAAAAAGCTGCCGGTGCCTTAAATTGGGCTGTACAGGAAATGGTAAACAGATATAATTTGTTCGCTCAAAAGGGTGTTCGTGATATGAAGGGATATAATGAGGCAGTAAAAGCTAATGGTGAGGACGGAGCACTACCTCATATTGTAATTATAGTTGACGAGTTGGCTGACTTGATGATGGTTGCACCTAATGATGTTGAAGATGCAATTTGCCGTTTGGCACAAATGGCAAGAGCAGCGGGAATGCATTTAGTAATTGCGACACAAAGACCGTCTGTTGATGTTATTACAGGTCTTATAAAAGCTAATGTTCCCTCGAGAATTGCTTTTGCAGTTTCGTCACAAGTGGATTCGAGGACTATTTTGGACATGGCGGGAGCTGAAAAGTTACTTGGAAAAGGCGATATGTTATTCTATCCAATGGGAGCTTCAAAACCTACCAGAGTTCAAGGTGCATTTGTTACTGATAAAGAAGTAGAACAAATAGTAGACTTTATTAAATCAAAAAATGAAGTTAAGTATGATGAAGATGTTTTGGAGAAAATTCAGAGTGGAGTGACGGGAACGGCTAAATCCGAAGAAAATGCAGAGGATGTTGATCCGCTGTTAAATGACGTAATCTCAATGGTGGTCGAGCTTGGACAGGCTTCTACTTCATTAATTCAAAGAAGGTTTAAGGTTGGGTATGCAAGGGCGGCAAGAATAATAGACCAAATGGAAGAACGAGGCATAATAAGCGGGTTTGATGGAACTAAACCTAGACAGGTACTAATATCTAAAGAGAATTGGGAAGAAATGCAGGCTACAAGTAATAAATAAATATAATGAGATAAAAAAGATGAAAATGTTAATTATTTTCATCTTTTTTTGCATAGGGTATTGCAATTTTTACAAAACAATGTATAATTATTATGGTAACTAAATTTGTTGCTAGCCATTTTTTGGCGGACGTATTTAAAAATAATTATTTTTGGAGGATTTTTATCATGGCACAGATCACTTTCACGACAAAGGCATGTTCTAATTGGATTCCTGCGACTAATAGGGTGAGTGCTAAGACACTTGCTACTTTTAATGAAATCGAGAAGGAGATAAAGAAAAATATAAAGAATAGAGGTCCATATCTCGAGCAATTTTTGTACGAGATGCGGGAAAATTTAAAAAGACCGGATTCTGCAACATGGCTTGAGGAAAACAGAAAGGAAAATAGAGAGTCAGTCTTCCTTATGCCCGATTTAGATCTGTTGTCAACGGATTCTAAAGAATTGCGTATCGAGAAGTTAATTATCGGTGCAAAATTAATTGAAGTAATTGAAGCTTAATTTTTTACTTGAAATAACTTAGGGAAAAGTTGCATTAAATCACAATGCAATGTAAACTAAACAAGTAAAAATTATTACGCTATGATTCGAATTTATTTCGAATTAAACCACCCCAACGATTATATATCAAGGAGGATTAAGTATGTGGTGTTTTCTTAAGGACGAACTGTTAAAGGACATTGTTCCTACTATCGAGAAATTCACTGATGAGAGTGACAAGAAAAAGGCTGAGAATTTGGTAAAGAAGATTGATGATGTACTCGTTAAGACCGGAAGTGGTTATTCACTTGAGAAACTTTGGCAATCTGATGTAGAATTTAAGAAAGAAGTAGAGTACTTCGTAACTAGCAAAGATCCGTACTTGGGATTGTTCGGCGAAAAGATTGTGTGGCTTGTAACAAAAGCTCCGCATTTTTACAACGAAGACTAGTTTAATATTTGACTTAGGAGCGACCGATAGGTCGCTCTATTTTTCTTTAAAAAAATGTATTTACAAGTAAAAAAATATGGTACAATACTCTAGGAAGGAATTCATTATGGAGGTATTGTGTTATGTCTAAATTTGATAAAATGTATTTAGATTTATGTAATAAGATACTTACAGAAGGAACTTATGTTCAAAATAGAACCGGAATTTCTACATATAAATTACCACATCAGATTTTACAGTTTGATTTGGCTGAGGAGTTCCCAATTTTAACAACCAAACAAGTAGCTTTTAAACATGCGGTACTGGAAATGCTATGGATATATCAAGTACAAAGTAATGATGTTAGTTGGCTAAAAGATAGGGGAATTAAGATTTGGAATGAGTGGGAAATAGGCGAAGACGGAACTTATATGGGAAAGAATTTCGGTAAAGAATGGGCCGGGACGATAGGAACAGCATATGGTTGGATAGTAAATAAGTATAAACTTACTCAAAACTTAATTAACACATTAAAAAATAATCCTACTGATAGAAGGATGATAATGTCTTTATGGCAAAATGAATTTTTACCTACGGCGGCTCTTCCTTCTTGTGTTTGGAATACACAGTGGGATGTTACTGATGGTAAACTTAATTGCTTACTTAATGTTCGCTCTAATGATGTTCCGTTAGGAATGCCTTTTAATGTAACACAATATGCCGTTTTAATTCACTTACTTGCACATGTTACAGGATTAAAACCTGGTATTTTTACATATGTAATTAATAATGCACATATTTATGAAAATCAAATTGAAGGAATTAAGGAGCAAATGAAACGCTTAGATAATGCCTTGCCTGCTCCTAAACTTTGGATTAATGAGGAAATAGATGATTTCTTTAAATTCGATAATTCAAAAGAGCTAAAAGATATAAAATTAATAAATTATGAGCATTTAGGAAAGATTTCTATGCCGGTGGCGGTATAAAGGAGAAAAAATATGATTAATATTATTGCTGCAATTGGCAAAAATAATGAGCTGGGTAAAGATAATAGCTTGATTTGGAATATTCCTAAAGATTTAAAGTTCTTTAGAGAGAAGACTAAAAATTCTATTATAGTTATGGGAAGAAATACTTTTAATTCTTTGCCTAGGATTTTACCGGGTAGAAAGCATATTATTTTATCAAGTACAAATAATTTTAATAAAGAGATAAATGATGATGTAACAGTTATAAATAATAAAGAGGATTTAATTAATTTATGTAAGAAAATTAGTGAAAATAATGAGGTTTTTATTATTGGAGGAGCTTCATTATACAGTATGTTTATAGATATTGCAGATGTTTTGTATATAACACACATAGAAAAAGTTGAAGAAGCAGCCGATGTATATTTTCCTAAAATAGATGAAGCTAAGTGGAAGAAAAATATTTTAGCAAATGATGAAGATAATAATATAAAATTTTCTTGGGTAGAGTACACTAAAATTTAGTGAAAGGAAGATATTATTATGAAGAAAGTTGGTATTACCGAAACGATACTTCGTGACGGACATCAATCGCTTATTGCGACAAGAATGACTACTGATGAGATGTTACCTGCATTAGAAAAGCTTGATGCTATTGGGTATAATGCATTAGAATGTTGGGGTGGTGCTACATTTGATGTATGTATGAGATTTCTAAAAGAGGACCCGTGGGTAAGACTTAGAAAGATTAGGGAAACAGTAAAAAATACGAAGCTACAAATGTTGCTTCGTGGTCAAAATTTACTTGGATACAAAAATTATTCGGATGATGTTGTTGAGTATTTCGTTAAAAAATCTATTTCAAACGGAATAGATATTATTAGAATATTTGATGCATTAAATGATTTTAGAAATATTGAAACTGCAATAGAAGCATGTAAACATGAAGGCGGACACGCCCAGGCAACTATATGCTATACAACAAGTCCGGTTCACAGTATAGATGGATTTGTGGAAGATGCACGACGTTTATATAATATGGGTGCGGATTCTATATGTATTAAAGATATGGCTGGAATATTACTTCCGTATACTGCTTATGAGTTGGTTAAGAGGATAAAAGAATATGTTAATTTACCTATTGAACTTCATACGCATTATACTGCAGGTACTGGTTCAATGACTTATCTAAAGGCTATTGAGGCGGGATGTGATATAATAGATACAGCACTTTCTCCATTTGCGTTAGGTACTTCACAGCCTTCTACCGAAGCAATGGTAGCAACACTTAATGGAAATGAGTTTGATACAGGACTTGATTTATCTGCTTTTGCTGATGTTTCTAACTATTTTAATGGAATTAAAGAAAAATATATACAAAATGGAATGCTTGACTCTAAAGTTATGTCGGCAGATTCAAATGTACTTATTTACCAAGTACCTGGTGGAATGCTTTCTAATTTAGTTTCACAGTTAAAACAACAAAATGCGATGGATAAGTTTAATGAGGCATTAGCAGAAGTGCCTAGAGTTCGTGAAGATATGGGGTTCCCTCCTCTAGTTACGCCTACAAGCCAAATTGTAGGTACGCAGGCTGTGTTAAATGTAATTATGGGTGAGAGATATAAGATGGTTACAAAAGAAACAAAAGGATTGGTAAGAGGAGAATACGGAAGAACTCCTGTACCTATTTCTGAGGAAATAGTGAAAAAAATTATTGGTGATGAAACTGTTATTAGCTATAGACCTGCTAATCGAATACCGCCGGAACTTGATAAAATGCGTAAAGAAATGAATGAATATTTTGAGCAAGATGAAGATGTTTTGTCTTATGCATTATTTCCTAATATTGCATTAGATTTTTTTAAGCTAAGGCGTGCAGAAAAATATGGGATAGAATCAGAATTTACTGATTTTGAAAATAAAGTAACGATTATATAAGAGGAGTTAAATTTATGGGCAAGTTTTTTGGATTTAATGAAAATTATGTGGGATTATCTGATAATGAGGCGTGGCTTAGAGTTTACGACAAAGGTAAAAATTTAATGCCTATAAAAAACAAAAAAATTCAACACAAATATAATAATATGTTTAGAAAAAAGACTAAAGTTATAAGAAGTGGAATTTCAAAATCCGTAAAAACAGATTGCCTTGTTCCAGAGGATATAATTTTGGTTGAAAAAGGCGATTTTGTGCCTGTTGATGGCATTGTTTTAGAGGCAAACAATCTTTATATGGAAAATGATATTGGCTTTAGTTCTGCTAACATTGAAGTTGGAGAACAATATTATGATAAGGATAAGCCTGTTTACCAAGGGATGAAAGTAAAGTCTGGAAAGGGTTTAATTAGGGCGGAAAAGACAGGTACTGAGACTTTACTTGGAGAGCAGGTAAAAGAAATTGATTTATTTAACAAAAAGGAAAGTAAGACTGCGAAGAAGTTTCTCGTTTTTTCCGGAATATTAACAATTATACTATTTTTTATTGCTATTGGCATTCAATTCTTTAATTCTAAAGATTTCGGAATTGCTTTAAAATATGGTGTTATAATGCTTATTGCAGCTTTTCCGGTTAGTTTTTTAATTACAGTATTTATAAGAGTGTTTATGCAATTAGATATTTTTAAGAAATTCGGGCTTGTATTAAAAAACAAAAAGTATTTATTTGATTTTAGGAAATTAGATATTATTTGCATAGATAAGAAATTTCTTATTCAAGATTTTACAAAGTACATTCAAGATATTTTTAATGCAGGAATTAGAGTTGCCGTTATTAGTGATACTTCTTTGGAGGATACATTAAAATCAGCAAATGAAGCCGGAATTGACACTAAAAATACGACATATTTTTCAGGTGATGAACTCGATAGAATGGGAAAAGACGAGTATGTAAAGGCTATATGTGAGGGAATAGTATTTTATAATATAAGCCATAAGCAAAAAAGCAAAATTATAAAAACATTTGAGGAAGTAAAAATAAATGTGCTATGTGCTGGAGCCGGAATAGAAGATTTAGCAAGTATATGGGAAGCGTATATCGGACTTTCAAGCAATAGGACTAAAAGGAGTATAGATAGAGGATTGGCTGATTTGCTAATATCTGGGAATAATTTTTCTGCGGTATATAGGCTGGTAAAGAGCAGAATAGAATTTAGAAAGACAATTATTTCAAGTTTTAAGCTAAATGTTATTTTTCAGATTCCTTTGGCGTTTTTGACTTTATTTGCTATTATAAGCAATATAAGTATTTTTAATTTTGCTTTTCATGTTCTAGTATTAGAGTTTATAATTATTCCGTTATTATTGATGTTTTCTGTTAGAGGCTACAACGAAAAAGAAATATTTGTTCCGTATGAAAACGAGCTAAAAATAAAGAGTATTGCTAAAATGATTGGCTCTGGCTTAATTATTTTAGCTATTTTGACTGTGGGTTATGTTGGATTAAATGTTTTAATTGAGAATGAATTCATAAATGTAAGTATTATTGTTGTAATGTTAACACTGTTCTATTGGATATGCAGTAAGTTAAATCAAAAGGTAGTTAAAAAAAACAAAGAAGTGAATAAAAAGGAAGTAAAAATAAAAGAACAAACCATAATTTAATTGTTATGGTTTGTTCTTTTAGGGTTAATTTTTTATTTTTGGTCTGAATATTAATCCAACTAAGAAACTAAAGAAGATAGCAGCACCTACTCCGGCTGCAGTAGCTTTTATTCCGCCTGTGAATATTCCTAAGAAACCATAGGTTGAAACTTCTTTGAATACTCCTTTTACTAAGGAATAGCCGAATCCTGTGAGTGGCACGGTTGCACCTGCTCCGCCGAATTTTACAATTGGTTCGTATATACCTATTGCTGTTAGAATTACACCTGTAACGATGAAAGTCACTAAAATTCTTGCTGGTGTTAATTTTGTTTTGTCAATTAATATTTGTCCGATGGCGCATATTATGCCGCCGGTTATGAATGCAGTTAAATATGACATTGTTATACCTCCTTAATTTTCTATTGAAATTGCGTGAGCTATTCCGGAAATTGATTCTCCTTGTTGAATTGCAGTTGTACTCATAAGTGCACCGGTTGCGACAAGAAGAATTCTGTTTAATTCTTTTTTCATTAATTTTTCATAGAGGTATCCGCAAAATACTGTTCCGCAACAAGCACATCCGCTACCACCCGAATGAGTGTCCTGTTGTGATTTGTCAAAAATTAAGATTCCACAATCATTGTATCTGGTTTTTATATTTATCCCTTGCTTGTAGAGCATATCTTTTACAATTTCGCCACCGATATGTCCTAAATCTCCAGTTACTATTAAATCATAATAATTTGGGTCTCTGCCTGTTTCCGTTAAGTGTGAATATATCGTGTCTGCTGCTGCCGGAGCCATTGCCGCTCCCATATTATTTGCATCTTTTATGCCCATATCTACGATTTTTCCGATTGTTACATTTGTTATTTTAGGTCCAATATTATCTGTTGATATAATTGCCGCTCCCGAGCCTGTTACTGTCCATTGAGATGTTGGCGGACGTTGGTTCCCTAGTTCTAGTGGGAATCTAAATTGTCTTTCTGCCGAGCAGAAATGACTAGAGGTTACAGCTAAAATATTGTTTGCGAATCCGCCATCAACTAGCATTGAACCCACAGCCATAGATTCTACCATTGTGGAACAGGCACCATATAATCCGATAAATGGTATTTCACTATCTCTTATTGCATACGACGATGAAATACATTGATTTAATAAGTCCCCGGCAAGGACATAATTAATGTCATCCGGAGTTTTTTGAGCTTTTTGTAAAACTTTGTTTATAGTTTCTTTTGCCAGTTTTGATTCTGTTTTCTCAAAGCTTTTTTCACCCCAGTACTCATCTTCTAAAATATAATCAAAGTATTTCTTAAGAGGACCTTCGCCTTCTTTTTTACCTACAATGGAGGCTGTTTGTATAATGTGTGGTGTACTGTTTAGCGAAACAGTACTTTTTCCCAGTCTTTTCATAAAGTGCTCCTTTCTGGTTATAGGTTAAATATAAAATAGAGAAAACCAACTACGATAGATGAAGAGATACCGTAAACAAGCACGGGACCTGCAACTGTGAACATTTTTGCACCGAGTCCCATTACAAGACCTTCAGATTTATATTCCATTGCCGGAGAGGCAATAGAATTTGCAAATCCGGTAATTGGAACTACCGAACCGGCTCCGGCACGTTTCCCAATTGCGTCATATAAGTCAAACGCGGTTAAAATTATAGCAATTAGTATAAGAAGTATAGAAGTAATTGCTGAGACTGTGTCTTTAGGTAATCCACGAGCTGTAAAAAAGTTAGTTATAAATTGACCTATTATACATATGATTCCTCCAACTACGAATGCCCAAACCATATTTTTTGCAAGTGGACTGTTTGGAGATTTTTTATCTACATACTTTGAATATTCGACTTGCGTAAATTGCTTATTCATTTTTATAATCCTCACTTTCCTAAATTGTTAGTATTCCGTTTGGAGTGTTTATTATTATTAAAATATCCTCTTCATTTCCTGTTTCTGCGTTTATATAAACAATAAAGTCTCTATCATTTACTTTACCTGTGAATTCATATACTAAAACTTCTGTTTTTACTTCTGTTGGAATTATTGCTAGTCCTGAACTTTTGGCATTTAGATCTTTATTTATTAGTTCTTTTGCTTGGGCTTCTGTAATTTTTGGAGTGGTTATGTCACGTTTATGATGTGAAAATAAATATCCTGCTGATTCAAAGCCTAATGTTTCTCCGCTATCTAGAGCGACAGATACTTTTACTAAGTCGGCATATACGGTAACATTATCTTGTCTATACGCAAAGTTTATTGTTGCAATGTTATTTTGTTCTATATAATAAGTTGCTTCCATACTGTCAAGTCCGCGAGAAGAGAGAAAATCTTTAGCTTTTTGTTTTGCATCATCTATAGATAAGGTCTTATCTTTTACATCACGATTGTAGAGCATCCATATTACATGTCCGCCAACTTTTGAAATATCCATATTTGCTTCATTATCGTCAGTTAGTTTTGCAGTAATGCTATAACAAGGAATTTTTGAATTGTTTGAGTCGCTAATTGAAATTATTTCTTTTACTTTATTTTTTCCTAGGAAAGTTGTTGCTATATTTTTTGCTTCTTCGGCAGAAATAGGATTTCCGGTTATTCCTCTTGGCTCCATATTGGTTATATGATCGGAAAAAGGTCCGTCATAAATAAGCCCGGGATAATCTTGAAATGTGTCAGAGACTTGTTCAAATATATTTGAATTATCTGTTTGATTGACTTGTTTAAATGTTGATGAGCCTTTTTTCTTTATTTCGTTCCAATACATTCTACCTCCTCCGATTTGACCGGATAACTCAGACATACTGTTTTGAAGTTTTGTAGCATAGTTGGATAGGGATTTTATTTGAGATAGTTGCTCATCAGATAATGCTTTTTGCTCAATTGTTTGCATTGTAAGTGCATGGGAAAAATCACTTGTTTGGGATAAAAATTTTGATGTTTGGGCGATTAGATTTTGCTCAATTGGAAGTTGTACTAAATTTGTTTTTGCTAAATTTGATTGACGCCATATTTCACTCATTGTTTTTGCCCCATGTACAGGGTCTTTACTTACTAATGCTTTGGCGAGTAATGTGTCTATATTTTCAACATAAGCGGCCAGTTCATAAAATGCATGGTTATAACCGTTTTCTAAAGCTTGTTTGTTATCGTTTCTTATTTTAAAAATGTAGCCGAGTAGAATAAGTATTATAAGAAAACTGGTTATTACAATAGTAAACATATGTCTGTCTCTTAATCTGTTTCTCCAGTCTTTTAATTTTTCAGTAAAATTCATAAGCTTAATCCTCCATAAAGTTTCTTGTCCTAACTATTTTTAACAAAAAAATATAAAATATACATTAGTGTATTGCTATTTAGAGAAGGATTATGGTAAAATAAAAAAGGGTCCCAAAGTAAGAAAAACTTTGGAATTTTTTTAGGCAAAAATAAGTGTTAAGAAGGGGAGGAATAAAAGTATGGAACCAATAGTTTTAACTCATCCGTTGGTAAAACACAAACTTGCAATATTAAGGGATAAGAATTCAGGTACTAAAGAATTTAGAGAGATTGCATCGGAACTTGCTACAATGCTTTGCTACGAGGCCACAAAAGATGCTCCGCTATATGAAACGGAGATAGAAACACCGATTGCAAAAATGAAAGCGCAGAAGTTAGATGAAGATAATTATGCATTTTTACCTATTTTAAGGGCAGGAATGAGTATGGTAGATGGAATATTAAATATTATTCCAAATGCAAAAGTAGGTCATATAGGATTATTTAGAAATGAAGAAACATTAGAACCTACACAATATTACTTTAAAGTTCCTCATGGAATTGAAAACAGAACAGTAATAATACTAGATCCAATGATAGCAACAGGCGGAAGTGCCTGTGATGCGATTCAAAGTCTAAAAAATATAGGAGTAAAGAAAATAAAATTTTTAGCAATAATCGCTGTACCGGAGGGATTAAAGAAAATCCAAGAAGCACATCCAGACGTGCAGATCTATTGCACAAGCATAGATAGTCACTTGAACGAAAATGGTTATATTGTACCGGGATTAGGGGATGCCGGTGACCGTATTTACGGAACTAAGTAATATTTCGGCTAAAATCACTTTTTCGTTCCCTCGTGTATCGTAAATACACGTCGGTTACTGCAAAAGCAATTTTAGCACGAAATCTTACTTAGTTAGCACATAAAGATTTTTCGGCTAAAATCACGCCCCAATTTATTTTAAAAAGGAGACAGGATTATGAAGTATAAAAGAGTTTTGCTTAAGTTAAGCGGTGGCGCCTTATCTAAGGATGAAAGACATGGCTATACAAGAGAGGCCCTAGAGCATATTACTGATGAAATTATTGCTGCAGCTAATGCAGGGATTGAAGTTGCGATTGTTACTGGCGGAGGAAATATTTTTAGAGGTAGAGTTGCTGATGAATGGAATTTTGAAAGAGCTGAGGCTGATAATATAGGAATGCTTGCTACAATTATGAACAGCTTAATGTTAAGAGGAGCTTTAACTGCAAAAGGAATGGAAAATGTAAGAGTTATGACTTCAATTCCTATGAATACAGTTGCAGAGCCATACATAAGACTAAAGGCATTAAAGTATTTAGATAGAGGAAGAGTTGTAATTTTTGGTGGTGGAACAGGAAATCCTTTTGTTACTACTGATTATACTTCTATTCAAAAGGCTTTGGAGATTAGAGCAGATGTTGTTTTAATGGCTAAAGAAGGAGTAAATGGTATATATACAGCTAACCCTAAGGATGATCCAAATGCTAAGAGGTATAAAACAGCTACTTATGAAGAAGTTATTGCAAAGAAACTTCAGGTGGCTGATCAGTCAGCATTTATACTAGCTAGTGAGTATAAGATGCCTATGTATGTGTTTGATTTTGATGAAAAAGATTCTGTTGTTAGATTGTGCAACGGAGAGAATATTGGTACATATGTTGGTGAAGATTGCGTAACGGAAATGTACGAATAGATATTTACAATGAATTTTAGGAGAAGTTAAATGAAAAAGCTTGGCTAAAGCAAAAAAATAAGAAGAACTTTGAAGTTCTTCTTATTTTTGGTGCGCGAAACCGGAATCGAACCGGTACGGTATCGCTACCGCAGGATTTTAAGTCCTGTGCGTCTGCCTGTTCCGCCACTCGCGCATGAACATATAATATCACATAGTCGTTTTGTTGTCAATTGGGAAAATAAAAAAAACAAAAAAATTATTGACATTGGGAAAATAAAAAAACAAAAAAATGTGCCCAAATATAAATAGTTAACATTAATGTTGCTAGAATACAGTAATACAGTGAAAAAATGAAAATATAAAAAAATAAAAAAAAAATTAAAAAAGTGTTAAGAAAAAAAAAATAAATACGATAAAGGAATTGTAAAGGATATAAAGATGTTAAAAATGGATGTTCAAAAAATGGATGTCAAGGAAGAAAAAGACGGTAAAAATTAAGGAGGAATTAATCATGAGGATTAATCACAACATTTCGGCAATTAATGCCCACAGACAATTATCATCAAATCAAAGTGCTACATCAAAGTCATTACAAAAATTATCATCAGGCTTAAGAATTAACAGTGCAGCTGATGATGCGGCAGGACTCGCTATAAGTGAGAAAATGAGAACACAAATCAGAGGTTTGGAGAAAGCTCAAAGTAATGCACAAGACAGTATATCTTTGATTCAGACTGCAGAAGGAGCTTTACAAGAAGTAAGCAATATTTTGCAGAGAATGAGGGAATTAAGCGTTCAATCTATGAACGGTATTCTTTCCGAAACTGAAAAGGATGCAATATCTGCTGAAATGACGCAACTTAGACAAGAAGTCGATCGTATTGCAGAAACAAGTAAGTTTAATAATACATATCTTCTCAAAGGCACACTTGGTATGACTACAAATACTGCAACATCAAGTGTTTACACGACTAATTCCGTTACTGGCAAGGCTGAATTGATGAATGGAATAGTTGGCTTAGATGTAGCGGCTGCTGAGAAGAATACAGCATATACAATTTCAGTAGGTGATACAACAGTATACAATGCTTCTACTAAAGATGATGCGGAAGCTAAATATGTTATACCTACTTCAGCAGATGGAAATACTCAGACAGTTACAGGAGCTGATGGTTTCACAGAAGACAACGTTGGCAAATGGATAGGAACAGATGGTAATGAGTATACAGGTACAGACCCCGTCACAGATGGTGCTAAGTATGTTATACCTGCAGATGCTGATGGTAAGACAATTAAAGACGATACTGAAGGAGTAAGCGGAAAGTCTGGCTGGGTAAAAGCTGAGACATCTCAAGCTCTTCAAATCACATATACAGATATATCTGGTAAAGAGGTAACAGCAACAAGTACGGTTGATGTAACTTCTACGTTCTCAGGTTTTATTGGATTCACAGATGAAAATGATAACGATTCGGGTATAAAAATTCAAGTAGAAGAGATGGATTTAGCTGAATTAGACGGTAAGGTTATTAATACGTCGGATGGAGGAAAGACGAACCTTCATATTGGTGCTAACTCGGTTGATGCTCCGTTGAAGATTGAAATACCTGATTTAAGGGCGAGAGCGTTGGGGATTGAAGATTTAAATGTAAATACAACAAATGATGCAAAACAAACTTTGGATAAAATAGATAATGCACTTACAACATTAAGCTCCGCAAGAGGTAATTTGGGTGCATACCAAAACAGACTTGAATACACATTAAATAGCTTGGCAGCTTCTGCTGAAAACTTAACAGCAGCTGAATCAAGAATCAGAGATGTTGATATGGCTAAGGAAATGATGAGCTATACACAGGCTAATATTCTTAACCAATCTGCTACTGCAATGCTTGCACAAGCAAATCAACAACCTCAAACAGTATTACAATTGTTACAAGGATTATAAGTTTAGAAATTGAAAGCTCGGTTAAAAAGCCGGGCTTTTTTCTTGATTAAAAAAAATAAAAGTGATAGACTAAGACTCGAGGAGATAACAAATGAAAATAGTTGTAAATAATAAAAATGAAAAAATTCCTAAAGAGTTAATAGAAGCTTGTAATAATGATAAAATAGTGGCCAAGGTTTTTTATAACAGAGGAATAAGAAATATAAAAGAATATAATGAAATTGTGAATGCTGATAATTATACTCCATATAATCCAAGTGACTTTCCGAGGATAAAAGAGGCTTGTGAAATAATTAGTGACTCTATAAAAATGGGAGAGAAAATTGCTGTATATGGCGATTATGATGTTGATGGTGTTACTGCTACATCGGTACTGGTTTTAGCATTAAAAAAACTTAATGCAGATGTTATATATCATGTGCCGGATAGATTCTCAGAAGGGTATGGAATGAATGAGAATGTAGTAAGAGAATTGGCTAAAAGTGGAGTTAAGACGATTATAACTTGTGATTGTGGTATTTCTAATTTTGATGAAATAAAATTGGCTAAGGAGCTTGGAATTAAGGTTGTTTTGACAGATCATCACACTATCGGAGACGATGTGCCTAATGCAGATGTTGTAATAAATTACAAAATGTTAAATGTTGAACATCCGGCGAGAAATATATCCGGTTGCGCGACTGCATATTATTTGGTATTAGCATTAAATGATTATTTAGGAAAGAAATCTGATGATTATACAGATTTAGTGGCACTTTCTACTATTTCTGATGTTATGCCACTAAGAGGTGAGAGTAGATTTTTATTCCAAAGAGGGTGCAAAAAACTTATTGATGGAGAACGACTAGGTGTAAGAGCATTATTTAAATATCTGTCTTCGCCTGTTACAAATGCAGACGATATAGGATTTCAAATTGCTCCTAGAATTAATGCTGTTGGGAGAATGGATACTGCAAGAACTGCTGTTGAGCTTTTCTTGACAGGAGATGAAAAATTGGCGGATGAACTTGCGCTTAAAATTAATCAGTTTAATACAGAAAGAAAAAACATTCAAAACGATATTTATGAACAAGCAAAAGAACAGGTAGAGACGAAGAAACTTAACAAAAAAATTCTTGTTTTGTATGGGGAAGATTGGCATCATGGAATTATTGGAATTGTTGCCGGTAAGATATGTGAAGAGTATAAAAAGCCTTGTATAATTTTAACTACTAATGATGATGGAGAAACATTGGTTGGGTCTGCACGTTCTACTGAGCATCTTAATATTTATGAAACATTAAAGAGTTTTAGCGAGGATTTAGTTAAATTTGGTGGACATTCTCAAGCAGCAGGTCTGTCTCTTAAGTTAAAAAACTTAAACAAATTTACAAAAGAAATTGAAAATTATGCTGATTTATATCTTGAAGATGATTATGAAGAAAAAATATATGTAGATGCATTGTTACCGTTTGAAAGTGTAAATGAAGAATTGTTTGAAAATCTGAAACTGGGAGAGCCATATGGCGAGGCTTTTTCCACTCCTGTATTTGCAATGAATAATGTGGTTATATCTAAAGAAACTATAAATCAAGGTAAACATCATTTTTTGGTGCTAAAAGATGAAATGAAAAATGAGATAGGAACAACTTTATGGAATTATGGCCCTGAAAAATTAGAAGGAAAAAAATGTACAATTATTTTTGGGATTTTCAAGGATACGTATAAAGAGAGAAATGAAATTAAGATTAAAGTTTACGAAATCTTTTTTGAGGATATTGAAATTGAAAATAATAAAATAGAAATAATTGATAGAAGAAATATATCTATTGAAAATGTAATGCAAGAATTTAAGAATTCCGAAATATATTATGAAGGCCCTATAATGTATAAGCCTAATTTACCTACGATAAATTGTAGTTATGATGAAAGAGTTAATTCTTTGATATTGTATTCTTTGCCGAAAAGTAATAAAATCTTTAATAGAATTCTCGAGGATTTACATCCTGAGAAAATAATCTTGAATTATTCATACTTGCCTAAATATGATGTGGATAGTTTTACAAAGATGTTTTTAGGTGTTATAAAAAATGCAGTTAGAAATAAAAATGGGATTATTAGTATTGGTAAATTTGCTGAGATAATGCAAGTAGAAGAAGAATTTATAAATACTTTTAGCAAATTGCTTTCTGATTATGGGTATTTTGATTTTTGCAATATTGATGATTTTGAGATTAAGTACGAAATAAAGAAAAAAAATAAGAAGGATAATAAATTCTTAGAAAAGATAGTTATTAGGTATTTACATGAAAAAGAAGAATACGTAAAATATATGCTTAGTAAATAGGAGGATGAAAAGATGAAGAAATTTGTTAGTATTATTTTAAGCGTTTCACTTATTTTTAGTTTTGCTTTTGCAAATACAGAAGCGAATGTATCTAAGTTTGATACTGAAAAATTGGATTTATTTAGACAACTAATTCAAGATTTATACTATAAGGACGTTACGGACGAGCAATTATACGAGGCAGCATTAAAAGGAATGTTTCAATCTTTAGATAGATACAGTACTTATTATAATGAAGAAGAAACCTCAGAATTTTCCACAAGCGTTTCCGGTACATATTCCGGAATAGGTATAAAATTTGAGGGTTATAACAATTATATGAGGGTTGTAAAGGTGTTTGTAAATACACCGGCCTATAATGTGGGAATGTTGGCGGGAGATTATATCACTAGTGTAAATGGTCAAAGCATTGAAGGTTGGTCTTCTAATAAGGTTGCATCTTTAATTAGAGGAGAGGCAGGAACAACAGTAGATTTAGAATTACTTAGAAATTCTAGTGAAATTATTAAAGTGACTGTTGAAAGAGCGAATGTTCAAGCAGAATCTTGCGATTTTGAAGTTTTGGGCGTTGATAGCGATATTGGATATATAAAAATTGAAGAGTTTAATGCTAGCACAGGAGCTGAGGTAAATCAATATTTACATACGATGAAAGTTTTAGGAATGAACAAGGTTATACTAGATTTAAGAGATAATCCCGGTGGATATGTGGATCAAGCTATATTAGTTGCTAGAAACTTCGTTCCAAAGGGAGTTATTACAACATTAAAGTATAAAGATGAAAATAAAGAAACTCAACACAGGTCATATTTGACTGAAAAATATTTTAAGGTTGTTGTCTTGGTTAATGGAAATTCCGCATCTTCTTCTGAAATTTTGGTAGGGGCATTAAAGGATACCGAGAGTGCTGTTGTTGTTGGAACAACCACATATGGAAAGGGAGTTTTCCAAAATGTATATAATCTAAAAGATGGTGGTTCTATAAAGATCACAACAGGAGCTTACTATACACCTAACGGAACTTGTATTGATAAAATTGGCATAGTTCCAAATGTTGTAGTTGAGAATGTAGAAGAACAATTACCGAGAGCAATTGAAGAAGTAAATAAATTGTAGCAAAGAATGGCTGTAAAAACGAGTTTTTTACAGCTTGTTTTTGCTATTCTTGTGAGAAAAAGTAATTGACCATTAGCGTTTTTAGTGATATTATGGTATATCATAATTTAATATTACAGTTTTTCGTAATATTTTAATCTTTAAGGGGGAGTAGGAATGATAGATATTAATTTAATCCGTGAAAATCCGGAAGAAGTTAAAGCAAAACTAGCTAAAAAATTATACGATGTTGATTTTACAGAATTTTTAGAGAAAGACAAGGAAAGAAAGTCCTTAAGATATGAGAATGACTCCTTAAAGTCCGAAAGAAATAAAACATCTGCATTAGTTCCACAATTGAAAAAAGAAGGAAAAGATGCTACTGAAATAATTGAAAATATGAAAAAACTTGGTGACAAGATTAAGGAAAATGATGATAAAATTGCTGAAATTGAAGCTGAATTACAATATTTCTTAGATTGTTTACCTAATTTACCTGCTGATGATTTATTACCTGGTGGAAAGGAAAATAATAAAGAGATAGACAGATGGGGAGAGAAACCGGTGTTTGACTTTGAGCCAAAGAACCATGTTGATTTAGCCGAAAGTCTTGGCTTAATCGATTATAAAAGAGGAGCTAAACTAGGGGGAAATGGTTTTTGGGTTTATAGACATGATGGTGCTAAGCTTGAATGGGCTCTACTAAACTACTTTATAGAGACCCATATTGCTGATGGATATGAATTTGTATTATTACCACATTTGCTTACAAGAAAATGCGGATATGGTGCAGGTCAATTCCCTAAGTTTGCTGAAGATGTATATCATCTAGATGCAGATAGTGAAAATAGTACACACTTCTTATTACCAACTGCCGAAACTGCACTTGTTAATATGCACAGTGATGAAGTTTTAGAAGAAGAAGATTTACCTATTAAGTATGCCGGATATACACCTTGTTACAGAAAAGAAGCAGGAAGCTATAGAGCAGAAGAACGTGGAATGATTCGTGGACACCAATTTAATAAGGTAGAAATGGTTCAATACACAAAACCTGAGGATTCTCCAAAGGCTTTTGAGGAATTAGTTAATAAGGCTGCTGCTTTAGTTAGAGGCTTAGGACTTCATTACAGAATTTCTAAGTTAGCTGCTGCTGATTGTAGCCATGCAATGGCAAGAACTTGCGATATTGAAATTTGGATTCCTAGTATGAATGATTATAAAGAAGTAAGTTCTGTATCTAATGCGCATGATTATCAAGCTAGACGTAATAATACAAGATATAGAAATAAGGAAACAGGAAAGCTTGAGTATGTTCATACATTAAATGGTTCTGGACTTGCTACAAGTAGAATATTACCTGCAATATTAGAGCAATATCAACAAGCAGACGGAAGTGTTAAAGTGCCTGAAGTTTTAAGAAAATGGGTTGGTAAGGACTATATTGGAAGAGATTAATCTTTGGGGCGAGTATAATCGCCCCATTTGAGTATTAGGAGGTTTTTTATGGAAACGATATTAAATAAAATTACAAATATTTTAGGTAAGGCTTTTTGTGAATGCGGATATGATTTTTCTTACGGAAAGACTACAGTTTCCGGAAGACCGGATTTATGCCAATTCCAATGCAACGGAGCTATGGTTGGTGCGAAAGCATACAAAAAAAGTCCAATGCAAATTGCAAATGAAGTTATAGAAAAAATGGATAAAACTTTGTTTGAAAAGGTTGAAATTGCACCTCCCGGATTTATAAATATGACGTTAACAGACAATGCGATAGTTGAGACAATCTTAAAGATGGAGGGCGATAATGATTTAGGAATATGCAAAGTAAATGATAATGAAACTGTTGTTGTTGACTATGGCGGACCTAATGTTGCAAAGCCTCTTCATGTAGGGCATTTACGTTCTGCGATTATTGGTGAGGCTATAAAGCGTATGGCAAAAGCACTAGGCTACAATGCAATTGGTGATGTGCATTTAGGAGATTGGGGACTTCAAATGGGACTTATTATAAGCCAATTCGCTGAGGAAAACCCGGATAGCAAGTATTTAGATGAGAATTATACCGGTGAATATGAAAAATTAAATATTTCTATGGATTATCTAAATGAAATTTATCCAAAGGCAAGTAAAAGAAGTAAAGAAGATGAAGAGTTTATGGCTATTGCACAGAAGGCTACTTTTGATCTTCAAAACGGTAGACGCGGATATGTTGCTCTTTGGAAAGAAATTATGAGAATTTCAGTTACCGATTTAAAAGGAAGCTATGATAAGCTTAACGTAAGCTTCGAATATTGGTATGGAGAAAGCGATGCGGATAAATATATTCCTGATATGGTAAATAAGTTTATTAAAGATGGTTTTGCATATGAGAGTGAAGGAGCTTTGGTTATTGATGTTGAAAAACCGGACGATAAAGCACCTATGCCACCAATTTTAATTAGAAAGAAAAATGGGGCACAAATTTATGCAACTACTGACTTGGCAACAATTGTTCAAAGAATGCAGGATTTTAATCCAAGCATGATTTTATATGTTGTAGATAACAGACAAGGATTACATTTTGAACAGGTATTTAGATGTGCAAGAAAAACAGGAATTGTACCTTCTAATGTAATTCTAGAGTTTGATGGATTCGGTACTATGAACGGAAAAGACGGAAAGCCATATAAGACAAGAGAGGGCGGAGTAATGAAATTACATGACCTAATTGAAACGGTATGTGGTTCTGCGTTAAGTAAAATGGAAGAAGCTAAAACGGGTGTAGATTTATCTGATGAAGAGAAAAAGGAAACTGCACTAAAAGTTGGAATTGCTGCTCTTAAGTTTGGAGATTTAATAAATTATAGGTCAAAGGATTACATATTTGATTTGGATAAATTTATGTCATTTGAGGGAAAAACAGGACCTTATCTACTTTATACAAGGGTTAGACTTAATTCTATTTTAAATAAGGCTAAGGAAAGAGGCTTTAAGGTCGGAGAGATAGGTTTACCACAAACTGATGTTGAAAGAGATATAATGTTAAAAATCTCTACTATGAATGAAGTTTTATGGCAATCATTTAATGATAGAGCTCCGAGTGGAATTTGCGAAAATGCTTATCAAATTGCGTCACTTGCTAACAGATTTTATTATGAAAATAAAATTTTGTCTGAAGAAGATGAAACAAGACGAGGAAGTTTACTTGCATTAAGCCGATTCATATTAAGAGTTTTAAAATTACATATGGATATTTTGGCAATAGATGTGCCTGAAAGAATGTAAAATCAAAAAAGATTTCCTTTCCACCGCTTTATTTATTATCCTTATCGATTGGCTTCTTTCAGTTTACTCGATTGTTTTGCCTTGGATATATAACGAAAATAAAGCAGTTTGATACGGTTTTTGTTCAATCCGCTTTTGATAAGTATAAAATTAAGGTTACGATTGAACAGCCTGGCAAAGATAGCATTGTCATTACTCCATATAAAGGATAAAAAACCTGCAGTTGAGTTCTATCTTCTGCAGGTTTTTACTCATATTTTGTTATAATCATCTTCTTCATATCTTTATGTTTATTTTTACTTGAAAATACACTCGGATTTCTAAAAGGAAATTTCTTTAATTTATTTATACATTTGATCTATTCTACTTACCGCTTTATCAAGCTCAATTGCATTTTCCATATTTTCATATCCTTCATCTTTCATTTTCATAAGTTGTTCTTCATTTATTATCCCCTTTAGATCAAGCAATAAAAGAAGGATTGATTACAATTAATCCTGCAATGATTGTCAATTTTCAATCCATTATCTATTCATTTCATATCTTGTACTTGGTCCATTTCCGATTTTGACTAAAACACCATTTTCAACTAATTTATTTAATATTGTTGAGGTGGTTGTCTTTTCTTTATTAATTAGTGTTTGAGCATTAATTCTTGTTATAGAGCCATTCTTTTCAATATATTTTACAATTATATCCATGTCACCCTTTCTATTGTTTTGTATAGTAACATTATTCAATGATATTTTAGGTAATCTTACAACAAATGATGACGGCAATACATTTATCTCAAAATTTAATTCAATCTTATTATAATATGATTTTACTCTTCTTAATCCACTTCCTATTGCTTCTACCCTCTTTATTCTCATAAAAATAGATTGCAAGTAAGGATTTCTTGAAGTTGATAGACCTGCTAGTATATCATCAATTGTTATGTTTCCATATAAAGATCCAAAACTAATAACTTCTATTCCGTCATTTTTATATAAATTAAGTATATTAGATGTTAATGTTCCATAATCTCTGTGTATAAGGGAATTTAGCACTATTTCTCTTAAAATAAAGTCTGGATATTCTTCAATATCTTCTCTAACGCTCGTGTTAATCAATCCATATGTTGCTGTATTATTTTTTAAATAATCAATTATAGTGTCATAAATTTCCAAGACTGATCCTTTAAATTCTTTCCTATCTAAAAAATTATTCTTTTCATTTGATTGATACACAGCTAATTTGAATGTAAATGGATTTTGGTCAGAAAACAATAATCCTAAGTTTGTATATTTTTGATTTGCAGTAAAATGCAAATTTTCTTTTATATTATTTTCACTTATATTAATATTATTTTCTTCTAAGGCTTTACTAATATAATCAAAAGTTAATTCCTGATTGCTTGAAATTGATGTTTCAAATGATAGACTACTATTTTTTATTATCATTTGTTTCACTGTTTCTTCTGTTGCTGGGATCGAACATGAGCCAGTTCTTAAGTATGTCCCTTTTACAATTCCTTTTTCTTTAAGATAGTAAATATCAATTCCTTTTGAAACTTTTATAATAATATATTCTTTATCTTCAATTTTTTCTGTATTTATCGAAATAAAAATTCTAGCATCTGGAGATATATTTGTTCGTATGCCATTAGAAATCTTTTCTTCAATGTCCTTGCAATTATCCAGTCCTATTAAATTTCCATTATCATCATATCCAATATATATGGTCCCAGAATTTGTGTTCAAAAAAGCTATAATCTCTTTATATATTTTTTCTGTATAATTTTCTTTAAATTCTATTGATTCATTCTTATTCATGCTATTTACCTCCATTTCATATCGTTCAATCGCTCAAAAATATCGTTCAACCGTTCAATCGTAGTATAACACATTTATTGTAAATTATACAGATATATTTAAAATATTGTAACAAAAGAGATATTCGCGTAAATTGAAAAATTAATTTTCTCCCATTCTATATCTTCCATCCCAATGACTGTCAAATCCACCTAAAGTAGGGTAGAAACCAAAAAAATAAAACCTTACAAGCCGTACGCCTGTAAGGTTTTATCAAATCTTTGGTTGCGGGGGCCGGATTTGAACCAACGACCTTCGGGTTATGAGCCCGACGAGCTACCAGGCTGCTCCACCCCGCGATGTTTACTATAATAGAATATCACTGTTTTGTTATATTGTCAATAACTATCGTAAAAAAATTACCGGCGTGGTTTTGGCATCGATATATTACAATATATGAATAGTAAAATAAAATGTTAATTACATTTGATTAATTGTTACAGTTAAAGTGTCGTTATCTATACTGGCGGAGATTTTTAAATTACTGTTACTATTATTTTTTATTTTTAAGTCTTCAACATCATAAGATACTGATGCGTCTTTTCCATCTTCTACATATGTGACATCTCGGCTATGCTGATGACGTTCGGTTATTTCAAGTCCGGCATTTAATGCAGCGTTATATAATGTAGAACTGATTTGGCATACTCCACCACCGTATCCATCTATTTTATTTCCATGCCCATCAAAAATTATAGCTTTTTTGAAACCTGTTTCTTCGGTTCTTGGGCCAATTTGAAAATTAAAAGAAAATTCTTCCCCTGCTTTTATTGTTGCCCTGTTTAGCTTTTCTGTTCCTACTTTTATATTATTTAATCTTTCTGGCTTTTTGTCTGTAATTTTCGTTGAAAATGTTCCATAAATTTTTTGCGGTGTAGGTGTTGCTAACTGGTTGGTTTTATAATTTATTTGTTCATTATTGCTGCTGTTATTATTACAGCCTGTTAGTAAAATTATGACTATTATTAAAACTGATAAAATTTTCATATATTTAAATTCCTTTCACTATTTTAATTGTATTTTTAGTAATTTTCATAAAAAAATACATAGAAACAATTGGACGAACATAGAATGTACTGTGATACAAGTTTGAAAGCGAGGTATAAAAATGGAACAGACAGTCCGAAGAATAGAGAGTCCATACAGAGTTCAAAATAGAAGAAGTGAATCGACGGAAAAAATCCTTAAATACTGGTCAAAGTTTATTATTCAGACAATAATAAGTGCCGTGATATTGGTTGCGTTTTTATATTGTAGAAGTGTAAATGCAATAACTACTTCTACCTTTTGGGAAAAAACAACTGCAATTTTGGAGAATGATATTAGTGTTGAGGATATGAAAAATGGAATTGAAAAGGGAATGGAATATGTTAAAATTATAGTTCCTAAAATTTTAGAAAGTGAAGAAATAAAAAATAAAGAGATACCAAATGAAAATCAAAATGCTAATGATAATTCCGAAAATAATACGGATATAACGGAGCAAACTGAAAATGATAAAACTTATGATACAAAAGATATGGCACAAGAAGAGAAAGATATATATGATATTTTAAATGTAATGACGGTGTTAAGACCTGTAAACGGTGAAATTTCTTCATCTTTTGGCGACAGAATTGACCCTATAACAAAAAAGGCGGGAGTACATACAGGAACTGATTATGCAGTGGCAGTTGGAACGCAGGTAAAGTCCGCTATAACAGGTACGGTAGTTGAGGTTGAGAAGAATAATGCTTCATTTGGAAATTTTGTTAGAGTGAAAAATTCGGATATAATTACAACATATGCACATTGTTCTACTATAAAGGTTAAAGAGGGCGACAAAGTAAAACAAGGGGATATTGTTGCACTTTCGGGAAATACCGGAAAAACCAGTGGACCACATTTGCATTTTGAAGTTAGTAAGGATGGCAGACTTATAAATCCGGAGAAATTAACCAATTAAAAGAGGTCGTGATTTAATGTTGTTTAGAATTAACAAGGTATATGTCTCTATCAGTATATATTTTTTTGCAATGATTATTTGGGTTATATTTTTTCATAGAGTTAACGAATTTATATATTGCCTTGGTGCACTTTTTCTACATGAATTAGGACATATTTTTATGATTTATCATTTGAAAGAAAAAATAAGTGTGTTTTATATAATTCCCTTTGGCTTTTCTTGCAGGTTAAAAAATCAAAGTAAAATAAAAAAAAATAAGATATTTAAAATAATATTGGCAGGTCCTGTAATGAGTTTTACTGTTGCAGGACTTGTTTTTTTATGGACAAAGGAATTTGCATTAGTGAATTTGATTATTGGGATTTTTAACCTTATTCCGATAGGAAATTTAGACGGTGGAAGAATATTTAGAATTTTAATGCAAAGTTAAAGAAAATGTGTTACAATAAACATGGTGATTTTTGAATGAAAGATATAGTTTGTTTGGCAATCGAGAGCAGTTGTGATGAAACTTCGGTTGCAATAGTAAAGAATGGTAGAGAAGTATTATCTAATATAATTTTTTCTCAAATAGATATACATAAGAAATATGGAGGAGTTGTTCCTGAGATTGCATCAAGACAACATACGGAATGTATAAATATTGTAGTTGAGGAAGCTTTAGAAAAAGCAAATATGACTTTTGATGATATAGATATAATTGGAGCTACATATGGACCCGGTTTAGTCGGAGCATTACTTGTCGGTTTATCTGCTGCAAAAGGGATTGCATATGCTACCGGAAAACCGCTTGTTCCTGTTAATCATATAAAAGGACATGTTTTTGCTAATTTTATAGAAAATAAAGAACTTGAACCACCGTTTGTATGTATGATTGTTTCGGGTGGGCATACACATATTGTTAACGTAAAAAGCTATTCTGAATTTGAAATATTGGGTAAAACTATGGATGACGCTATTGGGGAGGCTTTTGATAAGGTTTCTCGTACTGTAGGTCTCGGATATCCGGGAGGACCTTTAGTTGATAAATTGGCTAAAGAGGGACAAGATGTATGTAATTTTCCTAGACCAACTTTTGAAAATTTAAATTTCAGTTTTAGCGGAATAAAGACTGCTGTAATTAATTATACAAACAAGCATAAGGATTTTAATGTTGCTGATGTTTGCAGAAGTTTCGAGGAAGCGGCGACTGATGTAATTATTACTAATATAAAAAGAGCAATTAAATTGACTGGTACTAAGAAAATTGCTTTGGCCGGTGGTGTTGCAGCAAATTCAATGCTAAGAGAAAAAATGAGAAATCTTGCAAACGAAATGAATGTTGAATTTTACTGCCCAAGTCCGGTGCTTTGTACTGACAATGCTGCTATGATTGGGTGTGCTGCGTATTATGACTATCTAGATGGAAAGGTTGCAGATTTAAAAATTAATGCTATCGCAAATTTGAGCTTATAAATATGTTTTAAGAGGTGGAGAATATGGCGAAGTGGAATCTGGTTGAACGCGAGAAAAGGATGAACAGAGAAATGCGAAAGAAAGAAAAAAGTCAAAAAAAGAGTAAAAGAAATATAGGTTGCTCTATTGTTATGGGTTTTATGCTGGTGGGAATCTTTGCTGGTATAGGCATATCAGTAGCAGCGATTATGGGAATTATTACGAATGCTCCTACAATAGACTTAAGTGATTATACTATAACTAGTATATCTACTGTATTTTATGATAAAGACGGAAAAGAAATTGATACTGCGCATAGTGGAGAGAATCGAACACTTGCATACTTAGAAGAGATACCTAAATATCTTCAAGATGCGTTTATTTCTATTGAAGATGAGAGATTCGAAGAACATAATGGGATAGATATAAAAAGAACATTGGGTGCCATTTATTATTGGATTAAAAATGGTGGAAAAGGTACTTATGGCGGAAGTACAATAACTCAACAGCTAGTTAAAAATATGACACAGGATAAAGCAAGTAACGGAATAGAGGGTGTATATAGGAAAATTCGTGAGTGGTGGAGAGCGTACATGCTTGAACGTGAGCTCACTAAGGATCAAATATTGGAATTATATTTGAATACAATTTGTTTTGGCAATTCTACATATGGGGTAAAAGAAGCCGCTAATTTATATTTTTCAAAAGAACCTTCGGAGCTTACATTAGCAGAATGTGCATTGCTTGCCGGAATAACAAACAGGCCTACATATTATGATCCATTTACTAATTTAGATCATGCAAAGAGCCGACAAAAAGTAATTTTAGCTAAGATGCTAGAACTTGGAAAAATAACTGAATCTGAGTACCAAGCAGCAATAGAAGAGGAGATTGTTATTAAAAAAGGTGGAAACACATCGGTATCAGTTCATTCATATTTTGTTGATGCAGTTATTGAAGACATAATTTCTGATTTAGGTACTCAAAAAAATATGACAAGACTAGAAGCGTCTAATCTTATTTATGGTGGAGGATTAAAAATTTATACTACTATGGATTCGGACATTCAAGCTGCTATTGATAAGATATATGTTGAAGATGAAGAAACCGTATTTGCTGCATTTAGTAATCTATCAGAACAACCCGAATCGGCCATGCTAATTATGGACTACAAGACAGGTCATATTGTCGGAATGGTTGGTGGCCGTGGTAAAAAGAAAGATATGAGAGGTCTAAATCGTGCAACACAATCAAAACGTCAACCAGGATCTACAATAAAGCCTTTGGCAGTATATGGACCGGCGATAGAAGATGGGAAAATAACTGCAGCAACAATTATATCGGATACACCTTTGACGGTTGAAATTCCGGGAAGTAAGCCGTGGTCCCCTAAGAATTGGTATTCAGCGGGATTTTACGGAAATATCACGGTAAGATATGCGATTGAACAGTCATGCAATGTTCCGGCTGTTCGTGTGCTTCAAATGATAGGACTTGATAGGGCGTATAATGCCTTGCTTTCGGAGGGAATAACCACTCTTACAAAAGAGGATTTAAACTATGCACCACTTTCACTCGGTGGTTTGAGTGAGGGAGTTACTGTTAGAGAATGGACCGGTGCATATGGAATGATAGCAAATGGTGGGGTTTATATAAAGCCAATAACATATACAAAGGTTGAGGATACAGACGGAACAATATTACTACAAAATAAGCGTAAAGAATCAAGAGTATTTAGTTCAGGAACGGCATACGTTTTGACTGACATTATGAAGGGAGTTGTAAGCAGAGGTACGGCACGTTCTGCAATACTTGCCAATAGCGTTGCTGCTGGGAAAACAGGTTCTACATCTGCTACTAAAGATAAATGGTTTGTTGGATATACACCATATTATGTAGGAGCAGTTTGGGTAGGATATGATACCCCTAAAGAAATGACTGTGGGGGGAGAAATGCCTAAGCAGGTTTGGAAAAAGGTTATGGATATAATTCATAAAGATTTACCTAAAATTGATTTCCCTGTGCCGGATGATGTTGAGTATGTAAGCGTTTGTAAAGTGTCTGGAGCAAGAGCTTTAGAGAGTTGCGGAGATAATGTGAAATCAGAAATATATGTAACAGGTACAGCACCTAGCAGTTATTGTACTTATCATTCATCTGCATGGGTGGGTTATTATCCTGAAGGCATTTAAGAAAGGATAAGATTAAAATGTATCATGAAGTAGGAGCTATAATAAAATTGAAAAAACAACATCCCTGTGGATCAAGCGAGTGGGAAGTTTTAAGAAATGGTGTGGATTACAAAATAAAGTGCGTTGGCTGTGGACATGTTATTCAAATTCCAAGGATAAAACTTGAAAAAATGATTAAAAATTAAGTTTAAAACAAAAAACATTCTTGTAATAATACAGGAATGTTTTTTGTTTTGCAGTGTGTAATTACTTATTAGCAATTGTCACAACCGCATCCACATCCGTTGTTTCCTAAGCTGTTGTTATTTCCACAGCAGCAGCAAACAATGATAAGGATAAGTATAATCCATAGGCATCCGTTGCCACATCCACAGTTTCCCATTAAGTTTTCACCTCCTGTGTCTTACGATAGTATATAGTATGTAAAAAACAATCGGAGTGTTACAAAATGGGAGGGAAATTTAATTAATTTTTAAAAACCCATTTTACTTGTATTCTAAAACTAAGAAGAAATAAAATTATGTCTATTAGCATCTTCGCAAGTACCTGATTAAAACTTAATCTTGTTGTGAGTAGGTAGATACCTGTATATGATAACATTATAGTAATAGCTACTAAAGTGTAATATTTAACTATGCTTTTCTTTAATCTTGCCTTTGTATTAAAAACTAATTTCCTATTTAAGTTGAAATTAATAAATGATGAAATTAGTCTGGCAACAACAGTCGCTATAAGTAATGAAAGAGCATGAGGTAGAAAAGCAAAAACAGCTCCTAATAAAATAAATAAAGCATAGTCGCAAAGTATAGATGAGAAGGAAGAACACATAAATTTAAAAATAACTTTGTAGATACTGAAGGAATCTGTGAGTGGATTAAAGTTACTTGTTGTGTTCCCATTTATGTATACAGTTTCAATCGGAACTTCCATAATTTTTATTCCGTATGCCTTTGTGTCTAGGAGCATGTTGGTCTCAAATTCAAATTTCTCTCCTAAAGTATTAATTAGTTTCTCAACGAATGTTAAAGGGATTGCTCTGAGTCCTGTTTGGGTGTCACTAATATTTAAATCGCAAAATAATTTAAAAGCAAGTGAAGTAGCCTTATTACCCAATCTACTTTTATTAGGTACATCATGTTGATTAAAATTTCTAACACCTAAAACTAATTTTTCTGGATTTTCTTTTAATGCTTTGGCACATTTTACAACATCTTTTACTTTGTGTTGATTGTCAGCGTCTAAAGTAACAACACCTACATCGTTTGGAAAATGCTTTAAGAAGTATTTAAAACCTGTTTTTAATGCTCGTCCTTTTCCTAAATTCTCTTCGTGAGTTATAAGAACACAGTTCTTGTTTTTCTTTACTTTATCGAATAGATTCAAGAATTTTGAATCAGTCCCGTCATTTATAACAATTATATGTTTGAAACCGGCTTGCACTAATCCTTCTATGACTGTGTGAAATTTCTTGTCAGGATTATATGCCGGAATTATTGCTGTTATATTATCCATAATTTTAGCCCTCTATAAGTTCTTCGGCGATTTTATACACATTTCCGGCACCTATTGTGAGTAGTATGTCTCCAGATTGCAGGTTATTTTTAAGATAATTTTCTATATCAAAAAAATCTTTTATATAGATTGCATTATTTGAAGTTTTTTGTATTTCATTTACTAAATCTTTAGAATTTATTTCTCCGGTATCTTTTTCGCGTGCAGCATAGATGTCTGTAATTATTACTTTATCTGCATTATAAAAAGCATTCGCAAATTCATTTAAAAGCGCTTTTGTTCTAGAATAGGTGTGAGGTTGGAAAACGCACCAAACCTTTTTCATATTCCTGTTTTTGGCTGCAAGTAATGTTGCTTTTATTTCGGATGGATGATGAGCGTAATCATCGTATATTTCAGCACCGTTTAATAGTCCTTTTTTTTCAAATCTTCTTTTTGCACCACAAAAAGTTTTTAATGATTCAATTACTTTTGATAAATCCAATTTATATATATCACATACTGCAATACATGCAAGAGAGTTATATATATTGTGCATACCAGGAACACTTAAAACAACTTCAGATATAAATTTATTATCTATATATAAATTATAATATGTTTTGTCTCTTTCAAATATTATATTTTGTGCAGAATATTTTGCCATATTTTTTATTCCGAAAGAAATGATATTACATTTTGTATTTTTAAATAATTCATATGAATTTTTATCATCCGCATTAAGCACGGCAAAGCCATTACTTGGCAATTTATCCAAAAATTTTTGAAATGATGATTTTATATGATTTATATCTTTATAATAGTCTAAATGGTCAACTTCCACATTTAAAACAACAGAAACTTTAGGAGAAAGTTCTAGAAAACTTTCAACATACTCACAAGCTTCAGTAATTAAGAAATTACTTCGACCTATTTTATAATTTCCATCAATTAGTGGTAACTCTCCGCCAACAGTAATAGTTGGGTCTTTTTCACATTCTATAAAAGCGGTAGAAATCATTGAGGTTGTTGTGGTTTTTCCGTGAGTTCCTGCAACAGCAATTGTGTCATGGAAAAGTCTTGTGATTTCTCCGAGTAATACAGACCGCTCAATTAAAGGAATATTTTTTTTAGTCGCTGCTATGTATTCGGGATTATCTTTTTTTATTGCTGCCGTAAAAATTACAGCAGAAGCATTTCCTATATTTTCTTCGTTATGACCTATTGTTACTCTTATATTATTTTCTCTTAATTTTTTTATAATATTACTATCATTTGCGTCGGAACCTTGAACTGTATACCCTTTGTTCTTTAAGATTTCGGCAAGCCCGCTCATACTAATTCCGCCAATTCCTATCATATGTATAGTCGCTGGTGGTAAAATTTTATTTAAAAACATAAGATACCTCCAAATCAAATAGTATATGTATATTATATATTCTTATGAATATATTATTCAATAGGTTGAAAAAAAGTTACGTGTTTTATTTTGGCAGCATTTATTTGCATAAGAAAAAATGAAAAAAATTTACAAATTTCGGAAGGTTTTTTTAAAATTATGTAGAAATATAGCAATATAAAAATAATCATAAGGTGGTGCACATTATGGAAGTAACAAACGTAAAGGTAAAAGTAATGCATACTGAAGGTAACTTAAAGGCTTATGCAACAATCACTTTCGATGATGAATTTGTTGTAAAAGATATTAAGGTTATTGACGGTAAAAAAGGTATATTTATTGCTATGCCTAGTAAGCCAATTAAAAACAGAAAAATTGAAGATGTAGAAAGTACTGAAGAAATGGAAAGATTACACAAAGATATTGCACATCCTATTAATCCACAAGCAAGAGAGAAGATTCAAACAGCCATATTAAAAGCTTATGAAGAAGCTCTAAAAGCTGAATAAGAATTGAAAAATTAGTCCACCGGAGATTTCGGTGGACTTTTTTACCTTACTAATTCTAATAGAGGTTCAGACGAAACAGAAACTTTATTTTCAAAAATTTGCTCGATTGTATTTACTATTTTTTTATTGTAATTTTCGCTTTCAAAATGAAGAAACACTTTTTTTGGTGCAAGAGTAATTAGAGAACTTATTAATACATCTTCATTATTTAGATTATTTTGTTCCTTAGTTTCGATAAACTCTTCAAAGCAACTTTCTGTAATATTTTTATTTCTTTCATTTAGTATTAAGTATTCACCATTTTCTTCAAATATAACGTGTAGTTTTGGACATCTGTTTTTTTGAGTTTCAACGAAAAACTTTAGCATATCTATAAATTCTTTGTATTCCTCTTGAAGTTTATAGTCTTCTACTACTTTTTGGATTAATTCAACTAACATTTTCTTATAATTTAGCAATCTAAACTGGACAAAACCAGAAAGATTTAAATAATTTTCTTCAGTTAAATATTCCAAAATATTTTGCTTTATTAAGAAACGCCTTTTTAGTAAAATTAACATTCTTAAAAAATCATTATCGTGATTCTTAATTAGTTTTATAGCGGTATTGAGAATATTAGATTTTTCAGAAGAATTGAAAAATGGATAATCAGAAAATATTAAATCTTTTAATAGGCGTTCTTCTTCAAAGTTAATAATATATTCTGTTAAAACTTCCGATACTTTTAGCTTTAAAAAAGATTCGTCATCTGAAAAGAAAATCAGTTTATTTTTATATGCTCTGCAAGAAAATTTTTCGCATCGTTCTTTTTTGGCAATGTCATGTATATAATTAAAATTGTTTTTAATATCAATAATAACCTTTTGCATATTGAACCCCCTGGAATTGGTACAATTTTTAACTTTAGTTTAAGTATGAATCAAAAGAATTCATATTATACTATGTTTAGAAATATATTAGTGTGAAACTAAAGATCCTCTAGCCTCAGCAACAAGTAAAAAGGCGATTATAAAAGCAGGTTAAGCTTTTTCAAGGAAGTTTATTTCTAAACACAAGTTACTTATCGGCATTTGTATAAAAAGCTTAAGCAAAAAATTATGACAAAAAAATCTTTTTTTTTTTATTAAATTATGTTTTTTGTTTACAAACGTGTTTTTTTTTATTACAATGAATGAGTATTGAATTATTGAAAAATATTGAGTTCTCTCAATGTTTATACTTTTAGAAAAAATAAAGAAAAATACATTAGAAGAGAGGAGCAAGAAAATGAAGATATTGATGTTATCATGGGAGTATCCACCAAGAATAGTAGGAGGAATTTCCAGAGTTGTTTATGATCTAGCTCAAAATTTGGGTGAAAAAGGTAATGAAGTACATGTTGTAACATGTATGGATAAAAACACAAAAGAATTTGAAAAGGATAAGAATGTATATGTTCACCGTGTTCATACTGTCGGCCCTGATACAAAAGGTGATTTCTTAAAACAAACTTTGCATATGAATTTTGCAATGGTAGAAAGAGCTGTTGAAGTTATAAATAGCGTTGGAAAGTTCGATGTTATTCACGCTCATGATTGGTTGGTTGCATTTGCTGCAAAAACATTAAAACACGCTTATAAAACTCCGTTAGTTTGCACAATTCACGCAACAGAGCATGGAAGAAATAATGGAATTCATAATGAAATGCAAGAATACATTCATAACAGTGAATGGTGGCTTACTTATGAATCTTGGAAGGTTATTTGCAATAGCCAATATATGAAGAATGAAATTACAAACATTTGGGGACTACCTGAATCAAAAATAAGAATAATATTTAATGGTGTGGATGTTCACAAGTTTGATGGAATAGAAAGAGATTGGGAATTTAGAAGAAGATTCGCAATGGATAATGAAAAGATAGTATTCTTCGTTGGAAGAATGGTTAATGAAAAAGGCGTTCAAGTTTTAATAGATGCGATGCCTAAGATTTGTCAATACTATAATGATGTTAAATTTGTATTTGCCGGAAAAGGTCCACTACTTGATGAATTTAAGGCAAGAGCTTGGGCTACCGGATATGCACACAAAACACTATTTACAGGATATATAAGCGACGAAGATTTGTTAAAATTATATAAATGCGTTGATGTGGCTGTTTTCCCTAGCTTATATGAACCATTTGGAATTGTTGCATTAGAAGGAATGGTTGCAAATGTTCCTACAGTCGTTTCACAAGCCGGAGGACTTGGAGAAATAATTAACCACGGATATGATGGAATGAAGGCTTATACAGGAAATGCAAACTCGCTTGCAGATTGTATACTTGAATTACTTCACAACCACAACAATATGACAGAGTCAATAAGAAATAATGCAATGAGAAAGGTGCATGAGATGTATAATTGGAATGGCATCGCGGACCAAACATATGCTGTGTATAAAGAAGTTGTTGAAGAAGCAAAGAATATTTCTTGGGAGAACACAGAATTAAAAGAAGGCCTAAAAGAATTAAATGATAAGAAGGTAATTCATACTGTTGTGGAGAATAAGACTACTGCTAAGAAATCTCCTAGGAAAAGTGAAAAGTTACAAAAAATCGGTTAGTTAATAAATAACATCTCCTAATACCGTAAATAGCTTTATTGTTTATAATGATATATTAAAAGGGGAACGAGTTAATATGTCGTTCCTCTTTTGTTTCAAAAATGTCTTGGGAGAGTTAATGAAGTCTAATAGACTTAGATATTTTTAATAAAAGTTGAATTTAAGGAGGTAGTTTAATGAAGGCAATTATTATGGCAGGAGGCGCAGGTTCAAGATTAAGACCACTTACATGTGGAAGACCAAAGCCTATAGTACCTATTATGAACAAGGCTGTAATGGGGAGAATTATTGAGTTATTAAAAAAGAATGGTATTACAGATATAGGAGTTACACTTCAGTTTTTACCTGAAAAAATTGAAGATATGTTTGGCGATGGTAGTGAAATGGGAGTTAATATAAAGTATTTTATAGAAGACTCACCGCTAGGAACTGCCGGAAGTGTTAAAAATGCCGAAGAATTTTTAGATGATACGTTCGTTGTAATAAGTGGTGATGCCTTAACAGATATAGATTTAACTAAAGCAATTGAATTCCACAAGTCTAAAAATACAATTTGTACATTGGTTTTAAAGGAAGTTGCTGTACCTCTTGAATATGGTGTAGTAATGACTGATGAAACCGGAAAAATTACTAGATTTTTAGAAAAGCCAAGTTGGGGAGAAGTATTTAGCAATCTTGCTAATACAGGTATGTACATATTAGAACCAAAGGCTTTGTCATATTTTGAAAAGAATAAGAAGTTTGACTTTAGCCAAGATTTATTCCCATTACTTATGAATGAGGGAAATGATTTATATGGCTACACAACAAGTGATTATTGGTGTGACGTTGGAGATATAGGTTCATATATCCAATCGCATATAGATATATTAGAAGGAAAAGTAAATATTGACCTTGGCACTGAGTTTGAAAACAGAAACGGAATTTATGTTGGCAAAAATGTTGAAATTGATCCAACAGCTAAAATTACTGCACCAGTAGTTATCGGAAACAATTGTAAAATTGGGAAAAACGTAGAACTTCACGAATTTACAGTGCTTGGCGAAAATGTTGTTATTGATGATAACGCAACAATAAAAAGAAGCATTATTTGGCAAAATACACATGTTGGACCTAATTCAAGAATTAGTGCAGGAATTTTGTGTTATGGAAATAACGTTAAATCAAATGTTACAGTTTTAGAAGAAGCTGTTATTGGTGATGAATGCCAAATAAAAGACAGAGCAATTGTTAAATCCGGAATTAAGATTTGGCCGAATAAAATTATTCAAACAGCTACTGAGGTTAGTGAAAGCATTATTTGGGGAACTAAAGTAAGTAGAACTTTGTTTGGCAAATCGGGAATTACAGGAGAAATGAATGTTGAAATTACTCCTGAATATGCTGCAAAACTTGCAGTTGCATATTCATCTGTACTAAAACCCGGAATGAAACTTGCAGTATCAGCAGATAGTTCGGCTGCCGCTTCATTACTTAAAACTTCAATGTTAGCAGGTTCGGCTTCTACCGGAGTTGAAGTGTTTGACTTAGGGCACACAATGCTTCCGATAGTTAGAAATGTTATTAATTTCTTTGGCATGGATGGTGGAATTCATATTTCACTAGAGCCTCAGAATGATAATAGAATAAGAATAAATTTCTTAGATTCTAAGGGAGTTAATATTCCAAGAGGACTTGAAAGAAAGATTGAAAACATGTTTGTAACTGGGGAGTTTAGGCGTATAAATGTTGAAAAGATTAAAGAGACAAATATGCTTGAAAACTATAATTATTTCTATATGCAAAACTTGTTAAACACATTAGATTTAGATGCCATTCGAGAGAATAATGTAAAAGTTGTAATGGGAAAATGTGACAATTTTGTGTATGAAATGATGGAAAAAGTGTTAAGAGATTTAAATTGTACAATTATCAATGAAAGAAGAGATAGTGGAGAAGATGATTTAAGTATCTTAAGTCAAAAGGTTGTAAACAATCAAGCTGATTTTGGAATTAGAGTAAGTAACGATGCTGAATCTATGATTTTAGTGGATAATGAAGGAAATGTTATAAAAGATGATTTATATACTGCATTGCTTTCAATAATATCTGTTAAATTAAAAGAAGTAAATAAGATTGTTGTTCCGTTTACTACAACAGAAGTTATGGAACAAATCGCAACAAAGATAAATGCAGGAATTATTAGAACTAAAACAAGTCAGCAAGAACACATGAGTACATTAATTGCTAACTCTACTGCTGAAGCTAAAAAGAATTTTATATTAAATTATGACGTTTTTGCAGCAACAGCGAAGATTATAAATTACATTTCAAGAGAAAAAACATCTGTGGCTGACCTTGTAAAATCTATCCCTGAATTCCATTTAATTAAGAAGAATATTGATTGTCCTTGGGATGCAAAGGGAAAAGTTATGAGAGCATTAACTCAAGAAAAGACAGATAATAAGTTAGAATTATTCGAAGGTGTGAAGATTCATCACGACAAAGGATGGGTGCTTGTGTTACCAGACGCAGACGAACCTGTATGTACAGTATATACCGAAGGTGTTTCTGCTGAAGTTGCTGAAAGCTTATCTGAAATGTATATAGATAAAATTAGAAACATTATTGTTCAGTAATAATAAATTGAAAATGGATGCCCAAAAGCTTATTTAGGCATCCATTTTTTGTGTTTTTAAAACTTTATAGGCCGAAAGACCTATTTTATTATTTAAATATTGCAAATGTGGAGAGAAAAGGATAATATAATCTTGCAAGTGGTTGAAAGTGGAGTGAAGTGGTACGATGCTCCATGAAAGAGGTGAGAAGTTTGTTCATAGGCGAATATAGGCATAGTTTAGATGGCAAAGGCAGAATTATTGTTCCGGCTAAGTTTAGGGATGGCTTGGGCGATAAATTTGTATTGACTAAAGGTTTAGACGGTTGCTTATTCGCATATTCGAAAGAAGAATGGGCAAATTTCGAAGAAAAAATCAAATCTTTACCGCTTACAAATAAGGACGCGAGGGCATTCGTAAGGTTCTTCTTTGCAGGAGCAGTTGAATGCGAAATCGATAAACAAGGACGTACATTGATACCACCAATGCTAAGAGAACATGCAGGATTAAATAAAGACCTTGTTATAATTGGCGTTTCTAATAGAGTTGAAATTTGGAGCCAAGACAAGTGGGACAGTTATAGCGAAACCGAGGATTTGGAAGCTGATGAGTTGGCTGAAAAAATGGCAATGCTAGGCATCTAAAAGAAAAGGTTATTTTAAGGAGTGTAAAAATGGAATTTGTACATAAACCGGTACTTCTAAATGAATGCATTTGTAATCTTAATATTAAACCAAATGGTATTTATTTGGACGGGACTTTAGGCGGTGCAGGTCATTCCTTAGAGATTGCAAAGCTGTTAAATAATGAAGGAACTTTAATTGGAATAGATAGAGATATAACTGCTATAAATGTTTCACGCAGTAGACTTTCTGATGTGAAACCTACTGTAAATTTAGTTAACGACAATTATAAGAATATAAAAGATGTATTAAGTAATTTGAATATTACAGGAGTAGATGGGATATTGCTCGACTTGGGAGTTTCATCTTATCAACTTGATACTCCCGAGCGAGGCTTTAGTTATCGTTTTGATGCTCCGCTAGATATGAGAATGAATACAAATGATGAACTTACCGCTGAATATGTGGTAAATCAATATACCAAAGAAGATTTAATAAGAATCTTTCGTGATTATGGCGAAGAGAAGTGGGCAGTGCGTATTGCAGACTTTATCGTAGATAAACGTAGGAATACTCCTATAAAAACAACATTTGAACTTGTTGATATTATAAAAGCAGCGATTCCGGCTAGTGCTAGAATTGATGGCGGTCATCCTGCGAAACGAGTATTTCAAGCCATAAGAATCGAAGTAAATGGAGAAATCGAGAGCCTCAAAAAGGCGATTTTTGATGCAATAGATGTGTTAAATCCAAAAGGCAGAATATGTATTATAAGCTTTCATTCATTAGAAGATAGAATTGTTAAAGATGTTTTTAATGAGTCGGCTAAAGGATGTACTTGTCCGCCTGACTTTCCAAAATGTGTTTGCAATAAGAAAAAAACTGTAAAGATTTTAAGTAAAAAACCGATAATCTCTACGGAAGATGAGTTAAATGATAATTTGAGAGCTCATAGTGCAAAGTTAAGAGTTGCCGAAAAAATTTAAGACTGTTAAAGGGCATCCCCCTTTTAACATATATACATAAGAAAAAAATAATTGATTTACAAAAGAAAAGTAAAACAAAGTACAAAAGCTAAAAAATAAAAAACTACAAAAGAAAAAAATCCTATAAAATTTACAAAAGAAGTTTTAAATTACTAAGGAAAAGACGGGGGCAACATTTGTAGCCCCTGTTTTAGTATTAATGTTATGGAGGTGAGAGCTATGGCACCACTTAGGCAAGAAGATTATATGTATGAAGAATTTTTAAATGAGCCTGTAGCTCAACCCAAAAAGCACGAGGAACAAAAAAAGCAAGTTGTACCAAAGAAAAAAAATAAGGTTAAGAAAAAAGTTTTTTTAGGTATATTATCATTTTCTATAGCTCTCACGATAGTTTATCGTTATGCAATGCTTAATAATATGAGTATGGAAAACACTAAATTAAAGAAGGAACTTGCTGAACTTAACAACGTTAACGCACAACTTCAATTAAAGGCTGAACAAAGTGTTAATTTAAGTTATGTTGAAGAATATGCACAAGAAAATTTAGGACTTCAAAAGCCCCAAAATTATCAAATTGAGTATATTAATGTAAATAAGCAAGATTTAATTGATAATAAGGTTACTAATGAGAATAAAAATTGGTTTGAAGAAATATTATTTAATATCATTGAATTTTTTAAGTGAGTATTTTATTTGGCAGTAGCAAAGCTTTTACTACGTAGAATATGTAATCAGGCTTTATACCATTCAAATTTTAATACTCTTTTTTTCTACCTATACTAGAATAAAAGTGGAGGGTTTTGATAAAATTGAAAAAGGATGCTATGAAACTTGGAATTAGAAAAAGGATGATTTGGTTATTTATTGGAGTTATAGTTTTATTTGTTTTGCTACTTGGGCGTCTTGCTTGGGTGCAACTTGTAAAAGGTGCATGGCTTCAAGGACTTGCGTATGAACAGCAAACAAGAGACAGGACAATAAGTTCAGCACGTGGCACTATATATTCATCTGATGGAAAGGTACTTGCAATTAGTGCGTCTATGGAGACGATTAGTGTAATTCCTACACAGGTAAAAAATCCTGAGGAGTTGGCTAAAGAATTAGCTGATTTATTAGGTCTTGAATATGGTAATGTTTATGAGAAAATTACATCAGAGACAGCTCTAGTGACAATCGCAAAAAATGTTTCAAAAGAAACTACCGATTTACTTAGAACCTGGATATCTGAGACAGAAACTGAAGGGGTAAAAATAGATGAATCTACTAAAAGATATTATCCTAATAATAGTTTAGCTGCACACGTTTTAGGATTTGTTGGTACAGATAATCAAGGCCTTTACGGAATAGAAAATGCATATGAGGATATATTAACAGGCATCCCGGGAAGAATTATTTCAGAAACGGATGGAAAAGGAAACGATATTCCTCTTAGTTCGGAACAATATTATGCTCCTCAAAATGGAAGAAATTTGGTACTGAGTATAGATTCATCAATTCAATATTTTGCTGAAAAGTATTTAGAAATTGCAGTGATAGATAATGCTTGCGAAAAAGGTGGAGTTGCAATAGTAATGAAGCCATCAACAGGGGATGTGCTTGCAATGGCGGTAAAGCCCGATTTTAATCCTAATGAAGCGTTTGGACCATATACTGATGAACAGGCTATTTCATGGGATGTTACTCCGACTGAAGAAAAGAGAAAAATTAGAGAAAATATATGGAGAAACAAGGCTATTTCTGATACTTACGAGCCTGGTTCTACATTTAAGGTTATAACAGCAAGTGCTGCACTTGATTCTGGAATTGCTACTTGTGATGAACATTTTAATTGTACCGGGTCAATTACAATTGGCGGGGCTAAAATAAAATGTTGGAGATATTATCGCCCACATGGCACACAAACATTAACAGAAGCTTTGGGCAATTCCTGTAATCCTGTTTTTATACAACTTGGACTAAAAATGGGTAAAGAAATTTTCTATAAATACGTAGATGCTTTTGGCTTTACTGAAAAGACCGGTATAGATTTGCCGGGAGAGGCTAGCGGTGTTTTTCATTCAATCCAAAAGGTTGGAGATACTGAACTTGCGACTGCCGCTTTTGGTCAGAGATTTAATATCACTCCTATTGAATTAATAACAGCAATTTCGGCAGTAGCTAACGATGGAAAGCTTATGGAGCCGAGGTTGGTTAAAGAAATTAGAGACGATGATGGAAATATTTTATCTACAAATGAACCTAAGGTGGTTCGTCAAGTAATATCTAAGCAAACTGCTGAAACTATTTGCGATATGATGGAAAAAGTAGTATCTACGGGAACCGGCGGAAATGCATACATTGAAGGATATGATGTTGGAGGAAAGACAGGTACAGCAGAACAAGGAACAGGTGATGCCACTTGGTATGTAGCTTCGTTTGTGGGAATAGCACCTGCAAATAATCCAGAAATTGCGGTACTAGTGGCTTTGTTTGAGCCAAAGGGAGATAGCCATGGTGGTGGAGCTATTGCTGCTCCGGTAGTAAAGGAAATTATAGAAGATACAATGGGATATTTAAAGATTCAACCAAATTCTAATGGTGAAAATTCAGGAATAATAGTTCCTGAAGTGAGAGGGCTTACTATAAATGAGGCAAAAACTAAATTAAAAGAGGCTGGGTTAAAATGTAATATAAATGGAAAAGTAGATGATACGATTACTATAAAAGACCAAATTCCAAAACCGAACATAGAAGTGATTGCAAATTCTACTATAATTTTATATACTGAAGAGGACGCAGAAAAAGTAATGGTTACAGTGCCTGATGTCTTTGGAAAGAGTGTATCTGAAGCAACTAATCTTCTTAAAAATGTTTCATTGAACATTTTGACGGAAGGACTAGGAACTGCAAGTGAGCAAGTACCGAAGGCAGGTACAAAGGTAGAGCGAGGAAGCATAGTGACAGTAAAATTTAGGATAACTGAAGTTGATTAGGGAGGGTGTTTAAATTGAAACTTAGAGATGTATTAAAAGGAGTAGAAATAATTGAACTTAATGTTAGTCTAGATGAAGAAATATATGATATAACTGGTGATTCGAGGAATCTAGTGGAAGGCTCGGCGTTTTTGTGTTTAGATGGTACAAAATTTGATGGACATCAATTTGCAAAAGATGCATTAGAAAAAGGAGCTAAGGTTTTAATTACTCAAAAGAAAATAGATATTGAAAATGAGGCTAAGTTTGTTAGAATAGAACCCGGTAGAAAATCAATTGCAAAAATTTCTTGTAATTTCTTTGATAACCCATCTTATAAGTTTAAGCTTATCGGAATTACCGGGACTAAGGGAAAAACTACCACGACATATATGATAAAGTCCATTTTGGAAAGTAAAGGACTTAAAGTGGGATTAATAGGAACAATAGAGTCAAGAATTGGTGATAAAAAGCTTAAAACATCTAGTAATACAACACCTGATGCAATTGAGTTACAAAGATTGTTTGCCATAATGGCTGATGAAAATGTAGATGTTGTTGTTATGGAAGTTTCTTCTCATGCACTTGATTTAGATAGAGTGTATGGAAGTAATTTCGCTTATGCTGCATTTACAAATTTAAGTCAAGACCATTTAGACTATCACAAAAATTTTGAAAATTATTATCAAGCTAAGAAAATTTTATTTGGCATGTGTAAGAAAAGCTTTATAAATGTTGATGATGAATATGGGAAAAGATTATTTGGCGAAATTTCAGGAGATAAAAAATCTTTTGCTGTAGATAACCATGCGGATATTGAAATAGAAAATATTGAAATTACATCGGGATATGTAAGCTTTACAGAAAAATCTGAAAACGAGGAAATAAAATATAAAGTAAAAATTCCGGGAAAATTTTCTGTGTATAATGCGCTCACTGCTATATCTATTGCAAAAGAGTTTGGATGCAGTCCAAAAGAAATTCAAGCCGGATTTGACGGACTAAAGGTACCTGGAAGAAGTGAAATAGTAGATATAGGAACAGATTATACTGTTATGGTAGATTATGCTCATTCTCCGGATAGCTTAAAAAATATTCTGCTTGCTACTCGTGAATATGTAAAAGGAAGAATTATATGTGTATTTGGTTGTGGTGGAGACAGAGATAAAACAAAGCGTCCTATTATGGGAGAAATCTCAGGGAAATTGGCTGATATTACTATTGTTACATCTGATAATCCAAGAAGCGAAGAACCTGAGACTATTGTAGATGAAGTAGAGGAAGGGGTAAAAAAAGTTACTAATAATTACTTTAGAGAATCAGACAGAGCAAAGGCTATATATAAAGCACTTTCTATTGCTAAAAAGGATGATGTAATTATTATTGCAGGCAAAGGGCATGAACCATATCAAATTTTAAATACAGGAACAATACATTTTGATGATAGGGAACAAGTTGTAGAACAATATAAAAAATTAACAAAAGTGTAAATGAAAAGGGAGTTGAGTAGTTGTGAAATTACAAGTAGGATTATTGGTAGTATCTTTTTTAGCTTCGTTAATTGCCGGGCTTTTAGTAATGCCGATATTAAAAAAATTAGGAGTTAGCCAACATATTAGAGATGATGGTCCCGAATCACATTTAAAAAAAGAAGGTACTCCAAGTATGGGAGGAATAATCTTTTTGGCGGCTATGTGCTTTGTCGGATTTATGGCTATGATAAAATATCCTACAAGTAGGCAGACATTATTAATCTTGATTGGCTCTACTTTGATTTTTGGATTTATTGGATTTATTGATGATTATTTAAAAATAAAAAATAAACGCTCACTTGGACTATATGCTTGGCAAAAAATATTGCTCCTTTTAATAGCGTCAGGTGCAATTACTTATTGCATATTAGAGGTTCTTAACCTTGGTACTGCTACATATATTCCTTTTATAAGACAGTTTTTCGATTTGAATTATTATTTCTTTGTACCATTTGCTATTTTGGTATTATTATCTACTACTAATGTTGTTAATATAACGGATGGTTTAGACGGACTCGCTACCGGAATAATTGTTGTGATTATGACATTTTTTACAGTGCTTGCCATTTCTCTGGGAAATAATCCGGTTATGATTTTCTCTGCAATTATGACAGGTGCTTGTTTAGGATTTTTAGTTTATAATATGAACCCAGCTAAAGTGTTTATGGGAGATACAGGTTCACTAGCACTTGGCGGTGCAATAGGTACAGTTTCTTTGGTTTTACAAATGCCGATACTTCTAATATTTGTTGCAGGTATATGTGTTATAGAGGCATTATCAGATATTATTCAAGTTGTATATTTTAAGGCATCACATGGAAAAAGAGTTTTTAAAATGGCTCCACTTCATCATCACTTAGAACTTAGTGGTTGGAGTGAGAAAAAAATTGTTTGGCATTTTTGGATATGCACAATTGTTTTTTGTGTTATTACATTTATTTTGTTATAAAAATAATAGGGGAGTGTTACAATGAAGTCTAAGCTAAAACCTTTTGATTATACATTATTTACTGTGGTTATAATTCTATATGGATTAGGTTTACTTATGGTACTTAGTGCAAGTTCACATCTTGGTGTATTAAAATATGACAGTCCCTATTATTTTTTTAAAAGACAGCTCTTGTTTGGTGTTATTGGAATTTGTGCAATGTTATTTTTGTCTAAAATAAATTATAAAGTTTATAAGAAGTTTTCAGGATTAATATTTTTAGGCGCAATAGGGCTGTTGTGCTTGGTATTGGTACCAGGAATTGGTTCGGGAGAAATTCGTGGCGCAAAAAGATGGATATATGTTGGCTTTAATCTTCAACCATCTGAAGTAGCTAAACTTGCAATTATTATATTTTTAAGTGCAAGAATCTCTATGAATCCGGAAAGAATAAAGAAGTTTTGGACCGGTTTAGTTCTATATTTCATTATAATAGGCGCGGTTGCGGGACTTTTATATTTAGAACCGCATTATAGTGCTATTGGAATTATAGGATTGATTTCTGTAATAATTTTGTTTGCCGGTGGTGCAAAAGTTTCTCATTTTGTTGGTATAGCACTGGCAGTTTTACCTATTTTCGGAATCGGGATTTATTTGTCAGAATATAGATGGGAGCGTATTATAGGTTTTTTGGATCCATGGTCAGATCTTCAAGACGGTGGCTGGCAAGTAATACAGTCATTATATGCACTAGGTAGTGGAGGATTGTTTGGGTTAGGTCTTGGGCAAAGTAGGCAAAAGTATACATATCTTCCGGATGCACATAATGATTTTATTTTAGCTATATTGGGTGAGGAACTTGGATTTATAGGAATGGTGTTTGTTATAATACTATTTGGAATACTTATTTGGAGAGGTATTACAATTGCAACGAAAGCCCCGGATATGTTTTCAGGACTTGTTGCGATAGGAATAACCATGCTTATTGCTATACAGATAATTTTAAATGTATTAATTATAACAAGTTTGTTTCCGGTAACAGGAATGCCTGTGCCATTTATGAGTTATGGAGGAACATCACTTCTGATTTTTATGTCCTGTATAGGAATATTATTAAATATTTCACGGCATGCAAAGAATGTATAGTAAGAGAGGGATGAAATATATATGTCAAAACTTGTAGTAATAGATGGAAACAGTATAATGAACAGAGCTTTTTATGGACTTTCCGGAAGGAATATGCTAATGACTAAAGGCGGAATTCATACAAATGCTGTTTTTGGATTTCTAACAATTCTATTTAAAATTTTGTCCGAAGATAAACCTGATTATTTGGTAGTTGCTTTTGACCTTAGAGCACCTACATTTCGTCATAAAATGTATGATGGATATAAGGCCCAAAGAAGGGGTATGCCGGATGAACTTGCTGAACAGATGCCTATAATAAAAGAAGTTTTAGACGCAATGAACATTTCAAGAATTGAAATGGAAGGGTTTGAGGCAGATGACATTTTAGGTACACTTTCTAAAAAGGCTAAGGCTAAAAATATAGAGACAATTTTATTTACAGGGGATAGAGATTCGTTCCAACTGATAGAAGATGGAATTACTGTAAAAATGCCTGTAACAAAGGGTGGAAAGACTGAAACTGAAATTTATAATTCGGAAAAGATATATGAAAAGTATGGAGTAAGTCCGATTGAACTTATTGAAGTAAAAGGGCTTATGGGAGATGCTTCAGATAATATTCCCGGAGTGCCGGGAATAGGGGAAAAAACTGCTCTTTTATATATTCAAGAATTTAAAACTATAGATAACCTTTATGAAAACTTAGATAGCGATTTCATAAAACCAAAGGCAAGAATTTCATTGGAAGAAAATAAAGATTTAGCATATTTAAGCAGAACTCTTGCGGTTATTGATACTGACATTCCTGTTGATTTTTCAGAGGATTATAAAATTAATGAATACAATAATGACAAGCTATATGAAATATTTGATAAACTTGAATTTACTTCATTTATAAAAAAATTGAATCTTGTTTCCACTAAGGGAGCTAGTGTAGAGAATTTTGAACCTGTAAAAGGTGAGAAACCACTAGATGTTTCAAAATTAGAGCATATTAGCGAGTTTGCTTTCTTTGCTTTAGAGGGAAATAAAACACAAATTGGAATTTTTTCATATAATAAAGTGTATTGTATAGACGTGAATGATGATGCTACATTAAAAAGTATTTTTGAAAGTGAAACTAAAAAATATAGTATTAATACAAAGCCATTATATGTTAATTTACTAAGTAAGGGTATTAAGATAAATAATCTTGCTATGGATTTGGCGATAGCACAATATGTTATTAATCCGAATTTTGTTGTTGATGATATTGAGAAACTTACATTAGAAAAAATAGGTTTTGATTTATCCTCTATAAAGGATAAGGAAAGCGACCAAATAAGCTTCTTTGAAACACAAAAAACAGTAGATAATAATGAATATGTATGTTCATGTGCTAAGGCAGTTTGGCAATTAAAGGACGGTTATTTGAAAGAAATAAAGAAAAACAATCAAGAAAAATTGTTTTGTGAGATAGAAATGCCGTTAATTGAAGTTCTTGCCGGTATGCAAATTGCGGGAATGAAAATTGAAAGAAACTTGTTAATTGATTATGGCAGGGAACTTCAAGAAAAAATAAATATGCTTGAAAAAGAGATTTTTGAACTTGCGGGAGAGGAGTTTAACATAAAATCACCGAAACAATTAGGAGAGCTACTATTTGAAAAACTTGGGCTTCCTGCTGGTAAGAAAACTAGCAGAGGGTACGCAACTGATGCTGAAACTCTGGAGGGACTTCGTGACAAGCATCCTATTATAAATAAAATACTTGAACATAAGCAATATATAAAGCTTAAATCTACCTATATAGATGGATTAGAAGGAGTAATTAATCCGAATACTGGAAGGATACATTCTAACTTTAATCAGACTATTACGGCAACAGGGCGACTTAGCAGTACTGAACCTAATCTCCAAAATATTCCTGTTAGAATGGAAGCAGGTAAAAAAATAAGAAAAATGTTTGTGCCTGACGATGGATATGTTTATATTGATGCCGACTATTCACAGATTGAACTTAGAATTTTAGCTGATATGGCAAATGACGAGGTTATGATAAATTCATTTAATAATGGTGAGGATATTCATACCACAACTGCATCTCAAATTTTCCATATAAAGAGAGAAGAGGTTACACCAGATCTAAGAGCAAAAGCAAAGGCTGTAAATTTCGGAATTGTATACGGTCAAGGTGAATTTTCTTTGGGACAAGATTTAGGAATATCGAGAAAAGAAGCTAAAGAGTATATTGATATGTATTTCAAACATTTTTCGGGTATAAAAGATTACATGAGAAACAACATAAATTTTGCGAAGGAAAAAGGATATGTTGAAACGATTTTTAATAGGAGAAGATATGTACCAGAGATAAAATCAAGTAATTTTAATATTAGGTCTTTTGGGGAAAGAATTGCTATGAATATGCCGATTCAGGGCAGTGCGGCAGATATAATAAAAATTGCTATGGTAGAAGTATATAGAAGATTACAAGGTAAGAAATCTAAGCTTATTTTACAGGTACACGATGAACTTTTGGTTGAGACGGAAAGAAGCGAGGTAGAAGAGGTAAGTAAAATTGTTAAAGAGTCAATGGAAAATGCAGTTAAACTTAAGGTATTACTTAAAGTCGAGTTAAATACCGGTGATAGTTGGTTAGATGCAAAATAATGAAAGGAAGAAAACATCTTGGCAAAGAAGAAAAGTAATTTTTGGATAGGAATAAAAAATTTAGCTTTAATAATTATATGCTTTGGTATATTAAGTGTTTTTTATAAAGGTTTTCTCAATGTTGAAGATGTTTATAAGCTACGCTATCCAACGGAGTATGAAGATATTGTATTAAAGTATAGCGATATGTATGATGTTGACCAGTATCTTGTATATTCTATTATTCGTTCAGAGAGCAATTATACGGAGAATGCTGTTTCTAATAAGGGTGCTATCGGGCTCATGCAGATTATGCCGGATACCGGTTCGTGGGTGGCTGAAAAATTAAAAATTGAAAATTTTACTTCTGAGGACTTGTTTGACACCGAAAAAAATATTATGATTGGTGTGTGGTATTTTAAGTATTTATTAGATAGATTTGATGGAGAAATTAGCCTTGCTGTGGCTGCTTATAATGCTGGACCGACTAATGTAAATAAGTGGCTTTCCGAGAAGGAATACAGCGAGAATGGCGACATACTTAATGTTATCCCTTTTGAAGAAACGAGAAAGTATGAAGAAAAAGTTATGAATACTTATGCTATGTATAAAAGGATATACCAAGGTATTTAGTAGGGGTGATAATTATGAATAGACGTGATAAAAATAGTTATTATTTAGACATTGCAGAAACTGTTATAGAAAGAGGAACATGCGTAAGAAGAAATTTCGGAGCAATTATTGTTAAGAATGATGAAATAATATCGACCGGATATGTTGGTGCTCCCAGGGGAAGAAAAAATTGCTGTGATATAGGGAAATGCATAAGAGAAGAACTAAATATTCCAAGAGGCACTAGGTATGAACTTTGTCGTTCTGTTCATGCAGAAGCTAATGCGATTATTTCTGCTTCGCGTAAAGATATGATGGGTGCAACATTGTACTTGGCTTGTAGAGACTATAAAACCGGAGAATTGGTAGCTGGTACAAGCTGTTGTTCTATGTGCAAGAGAATGGTTATAAATGCAGGAATTGAGAAGGTAGTTATTAGAGATGATAAAGATAATTATAGAACGATTGATGTTTCTTCTTGGATTTTAGATGATGAATCTTTAGAAGGAAAAGAAGGTTACTAAAGAAGTAATGGAAGGGAATGATTACTTAATGCAAAGTGAAGTTATTTCTGATGCAAGAAAAGTATTGGGCGATTTGCTTGATGAGAAAAGTTTTGTAGAAATTTTAGAAAACTATGATTTGGGTGTTATATGTGGATATGGCACTATAAATTTACGTCCTGTTTGCGTTTTTGCTCAGGAGCATACGGTAGATAATGGTGCTGTTAACGAGAAAAATTGTGAAAAGATTTATAAAATCATTGATATGGCTATGAAGAATGGCATCCCTATAATTGGTATTTATGATTCTATGGGTGTAAAGATTGATGAGAGTTCAAGGGTATTTTTAGGAATTAGAAAAATGCTTGATAAGATGGCATTAGCTTCGGGGGTTGTTCCTCAGATTTCTGTTGTTTTAGGCAGTGCTGTTGGAGTTGCGTCTTTTGCAGTTAATTTCAGTGATTTTGTGTTTATGATTGATAAAAAGAGTCAGATGTTTGTAAATGGTCCGCAAAGTATAATGGCGGAAGAGGGAAATGAAGTGACGGCAGAGAAACTTGGAGGAGCTATGGTTCATTCTGAAAAGTCAGGAATGTGTGATGTAATAGTTGCTTCAATAGAAGAATGTACTAAAAAGGTGAAAGAACTTTTGGATTATTTACCTGACAATAATTTGGCTGATGTTTATGTTACAGATAGTGATGACTTAAATAGAGAATGCGACGAATTAGATAATGGAATTGAAAACAACAGAGAAGTTGTTTTTGCTATAAGTGATGAAAATAAATTTTATGAAATAAAGGCTGAGTTTGAAAAAAGTGTAATAACAGGATTTTCAAGAATTGGCGGAAGAGTAAGCGGAATAGTGGCGAATGTTCAAAGGACACTAAATTCTAAGTCAATAGAGAAGATTATAAAATTTGTTAGATTTTGTGATGCTTTTAACATACCGATTGTGACATTGGTCGATGTTGAGGGAACAAAGATTAGCACTGATGAGGAAATGAATGGTATTTCAAGCAAATTAGCTAGACTTATTTATTCATATTCTGATGCGACTGTTCCAAAGATAGATATTATTATAGGAAATATGTTTGGAGGAGCTTCGACTGCAATGGGAGCTAGTCCCGATATAACTTTGGCATGGGATAGTGCTAAAATATCTGTGGCATTGCCTAAAGTTGCAGTTAATGTAATATATAGTAATGAAATTTCAGAGGCGGAAGAGCCTGTTAAGTATAGAGAGGAAAAACTAAGTGAGTACTTAGAGAATGAGGCTATACCGGAAAAAGCAGAGGAAACATCTTTTATAGATGGAGTAATTAGACCTAGTGAAACTAGAAAAAGAATTATAAATGCTCTTGAATTATATATAAGCAAGAGGGAAATTAAAATAAACAAGAAGCATAGCAGTATGCCTTTTTAGGAGGAAAGTAAGTGTATAATATAAATATTTTGAATGATGTAAATGATGATAATTTGCGAGTTGCAATTATTTCTGCGGTTACAGAAATGATGACCGGAGAAAGTAATTTAAATGTTACTAGAATGAAAAGAGGAAAATTAGAATCGCCTATTTGGAATGCGATTTTAAGACAAGATAACTTAAAATAGTCTCTACTTAGCACTAATTAGTAATAAGAAAGGATGAAATGGTATGGAAAAATTTCTTAAAGTTACTGTAAATGGTACGGTGTATGATGTTAAGGTTGAAGAAGTAAAACCTGGAGAAATAAAGGTGGAGGAAAGTGCAACTCCTGCTAAAGTTCAAGAAACGAAAACTCAAGTAGAACAACCTAAACCGGTAGAAAATAAAGTTGCACCTACTTCTGGAAATATTAAGGTTCTTGCACCGATGCCGGGCAATATATGGAAGATAAAAACATCTATTGGTGCGAAGGTTGAAAAACACGAAGTATTATTAATTTTAGAGGCAATGAAGATGGAAAATGAAATTGTTGCGCCTGAGGCAGGAACGGTTACTAACATTTTAGTAAAAGAGGGAGATGCCGTAGAACCGGGAAAAGTAATAGTTGAAATGGCATAATAAGAAAAGAAGGAACTCATATGTATATAATGGATGGCATTGCATATGCTGGTGAAAAATCGGCTGAAATTAGAGTAAAATCTGTAAGAGTTTTGCCAGATTATAAACTTTGGATTAGATTTAATGATAATTCTCAAAAAATATTTGATTTTACTCCATTTCTAGAATTTCCTTGTTATACTCCACTAAAAGATATTAATTTATTCAATGGGGCGTATGTAGACTTTGGAATTGTTGTATGGAATAATGGCGAAATAGATATCGCACCTGAAAAGCTTTACTTAGAAGGCGTAAAAGTTGATGAATGACCAAAAGGGACGGTTCTTTTTGGTCACCAAAACCAAGACGCGTAATTAGCCTAAAAAGCTAGTTGCACGTCTTTTCTTTTTAGACCTGTCCCAAATGGTCAATAAATTAACTTAACGATATAAATAATTAATCTAAAGCTATTGGCAAGTGACAAAAAATGGAATAATATAGTAAAAAGGACCTGAGAAAAGAGGTATCAATGCAATTCGAACTACAAGGGCTAAAAAAGGTAAGAAAAGAACTAAAAAGATATATGCCAAACTTCGAGTATATCTTAATAGACGTAAATAATTATACTGACGAAGAATTAACTAATACGGCGAACTTAATAAGTTCGGTATTCTTTCTAACTAAGTCAAAAAATCCGCCGGAAGTAGCAAAAAGGATAAAAGAATTAGTAGAAACAGCAAGTAAGTTAACCGTAGAAGAACAAAAGGCACTATCTAAATGGGCAAAAACAATTTTTATTAAGAATACAGATATACAGGAATGTATAGACGAAAATTTTTATATAAAGGAGGACGAAGAAATGACTTTAGAAGACTTTTTACCGGATACAGTAATAGAAATGATTAGAGAAGGTGAAGCAAAGGGAAAGAATGAAGGAAAAACAGAAGAAAAAATCTTTTCTATAAGTAAGTTACTTAAAAAGAAATTTAAAAATAAAACTAATAAAGAAATAGCAGATAGGCTAGAGAGTTTATCTTTAGATAAACTTGAAAAAGTAGAAGAAATGATTATTGATAGAATTTTTACCCTAAATTCTTGGGAAGAAGTAGAGGAAATTTTAAATAGTGTATCTTAAAATATGGGTTAAGCCACTAAGATAAATTGCCGATATAATTTATGGTTGGTTTTATAAATTTATCTAAAAGGAGGTTACACCCATGAAATTACCTAAGTT
>CAVHFU010000003.1:0-70873 GCA_963635575.1 bacterium
AATAAAGTGCATAAGTTTGATTGTTTTCAACTTACACACTTTATTTTACACTCTCACGTCATTCACTTTTTTCTTTGTATTTTTTGCTTGTTCCCGTTTTCATCTATTATATAAGTATTATCCAATTCTCTTTTTAAGCTTCCAAGCATTTCATCTATATATTCTTGTCTTAGTTGTTTTTGCTCTGCTTTTTCCTCGGCAGTCAAATCTTTTTTATGTGCCAGTTCATTTATTCTATCTACTTTATTTTTTTCCACATAATTCGCCCTCTTTCTATTTTTGAGATAAATTTCTTGTCATATTTTAATTTTTTATGTACCCTATTTTTAATTCGCTTTATTAGTAGCTTAAGCTCCATTAACATAACCAGTATGCGCTTACAAGCTAGTGTTTATGCATGTTTCAGAATTTCTACTTTTTTTGACATTTTTCTTTTTTTATGCTAACCTATTGATATAAATTGTTGATGAGGTGATGGCATGATTAGGAAAAACGATTTGTCTAAAGTCGAATCAGATATAAAAAATTTTTGTATCGGTCAAAGGGTAAGGCTTACTACCAATAAGGGTAAAAAGAAAGTTCTTACTAAAGAAGGAGTTATCGAGAGTGCATATTCAAACATCTTCACTGTTAAATTTGAAGATGAACAGTCATCAAGCAGAAGTTCTTACAGTTATACTGATGTACTTACTAATACTATTGAAGTAATAAGATGCTCAGATAACCTAAACATTCATGATTTGTTAAACTAGACTTGTATTTTTACATACAAGTCTAGTTTATGCTCTTTTTAACGCTTCATTTGCAGCATTTTGCTCTGCTTCCTTTTTGCTAAAACCAATACCTGTTCCAAGCACCTTTTCTCCTAAACATACTTCAACTTCATATTCTTTCTTATGGTCAGGTCCTTTTTCACTAATAACTCTATATGTTATTTTCTCATTGCTTTTACTTTGCAATACTTCTTGAAGTTTAGTTTTATGATCCTTTTGCCCAAGTAATCCAATTGCTTCATCTGCCTTATCCCCTAAAATCTTTAACACAAATTCCTTTGCCGTTTCAAAATCAGAATCAAGATACATAGCTGCCACAACTGCTTCAAATGCGTCGGAAAGTATAGATGGTTTCTTGTTTCCGCCAAGCTTCTCTTCGCCCTTTCCAAGCCTTATAAATTTATCATAATGCAATTTAATTGCAGCCTCATAAAGACAATCCTCGCAAATAACAGTAGAACGTATTTTACTCATATTTCCTTCGCTTATCTCCGGATTATGCTTATAAATTCTATCTGTCACAGCTAAGTTAAGTACTGTATCTCCTAAAAATTCCAATCTTTCATTATTCTTTACATTATTCCCTGCCTCATGTGCAAAAGATGTATGAGTTAATGCAGTTTTTATCAAATCTTTATTTTTAAACTTGTAACCGATTATTTCTTGTATTTCCTCGAAATTTTCCAAACTTCTACCCTCCACTTCAACAAGTCACATTCAAACAATAACTAGTATTTACTTATTGTAAATATTTATCCCCAAACAACGGATAAGCCACGGATACCATCCGTGGCTTTCAATATACAAAACTAAAATTACTGTTGTGACTTTATATATTCAACAACATCACCTACTGTTGTAATTTTTTCCGCTTCTTCATCAGGTACTTCAATATCAAACTCTTCTTCTAAAGCCATTATAAGCTCAACTATATCAAGAGAGTCTGCTCCAAGGTCATCAATAAAAGAAGATTCCATTGTAACTTCATCCTCTTCAACTCCAAGTTGTTCAACCACGATTTCTTTAACTTTCTCGAAAACCATTTACAATTCACCCCCTTCCAAAGACTTCCAACATATCCTAGCCACACATCTAAGTTAAAATATGTCTTGACGAAAGCAATATCGGCATAAAACTAAAATACTTTAGCCAAATTTTTTTACTTATATTTCTTTCGTAACAAGTATATCAATTCTAAAAGAAATTGCAACCATTTTTATAAAAATTAATAAATAATATCATCTACCATTTTTTAATACATTCAATCGTTTTATTTTTCTCAAATTCATAAGCTTGTTTAATAGCACAGCCAATTTCCTTAGCCTTAGATGAACCATGGCACTTTATAACACCGCCGTCTATTCCTAAAAGTAAGGCTCCACCATATTCTGTATAGTCCATTTTATGCTTAATACCACGAAGTGCCGGTTTCATTAGCATAGCTCCTGCTTTCCTCACAACACTCTTCTCGATTTCATCTTTTAGTATCTCAAATACCGCAACTCCGAAGCCTTCCAAAGTCTTTAAAATAACATTCCCTGTAAATCCATCAGTAACAGCAACATCTACATTACCCATCATAAGGTCTCTACCTTCAACATTGCCAATAAAATTAAATTTTTCTTCCTTTAATAGCATATGAGTAGCCTTTGCCAAGTCACTGCCCTTTTCCTCTTCTGTTCCAACATTTATAAGTCCTACTCTAGGATTTTTTATCCCTAAAGTTTTTTCAGCATATATAGCTCCCATTTTTGCAAATTGTACTAAATACTCAGGCTTACAATTAGCATTTGCTCCCGCATCCACTAATACAAAAGGGCCTTTCGCTGAGGGTAGTGTTGGACAAAGAGCCGGTCTTGATATTCCCTTTATTCTTCCTACATTAAGAAGTGAGCCTGTAAGCAAAGCTCCCGTATTTCCGGCAGATATAAAAACCTCTCCTTCTTTTGCCTTTAGCATATTAAGTCCTACTACCATAGATGAGTCTTTCTTAGCCTTTATTGCTTTAGTAGGTATATCTTCATTATAAATTCTTTCACTTGCATGTTTTATATGTATGTTCTTTTTACTTTCATATGCACTTAATTTATCTTTAATTATTTTCTCGTCACCAATCAAAACTATTGTAGCATCAACAGAATCAGCGACTTCAACCGCTCCCTTTATAATTTCATCAGGTGCATTGTCGCCCCCCATAGCATCAACCAATATTTTCATTTATATAAGCACACTCCTCTTTAGAATAAATTTCATATCTATTATAATACAATTTTTTAACAAAATGTCAAATTATTAATGACAAAATAAAATTATTTGGTTATACTATTTTTCGTAATATTATGTTTGGAGGTATAATAATGCTTTCATGTAAAAATTGTGGAGCTCAAATGAGCGGTGTAGACCTTGTTTGTAAAAAATGCGGAACCCCTTGGGGGAAAAAACATAAAAGTAGAAAAAAACTATATTTTTCAATTTTAGCAATACTTTTAGTAGCTTGTGCCGCATATGTTTATTTTACTCCCGATATAGATAAAGCTCCTATTTTAGAGATCTATAATAAATATTTTGCCACAAAAGACGGTAATGAAACTGAAAAAAATAATGGAATAATTAAAGAATCTTCTTTACCATCTCCTACTGTCTCGCCTGAGGTAGCATCTACTCCGGAAGTTAGTGAATCACCGATAGTTTCTCCATCTCCGGAAGTTACTCAATCCCCATTACCACCCAACTTTTCATCTGTAACCGCCTCATCATCTCTTGCTTCTCAAGGGAAATTTTCATACAAGCCTAATTTGACAATAGACGGCAAATTAGAAACAGCATGGTTAGAAGGTGTAAAGGGAAACGGAATTGGTGAGTGGATATTGTATTCTTCAGAAAACAATCAAACAGTTTCTTCTATGACCATTTATAACGGTTATTTAAAAAATAACACAACCTATCTAAATAATGGCAGAATGAAAAAGTTCTCATTAGAATTTTCAGATGGTACGATATTAACTTATGACATTGCAAAGGTTACCTTTAACGAAAGTAAAAAAGGATTTGAAATTAATTTTGATACCTCCGTTACAACTTCCTCAGTAAAATTAACTGTCCTAGACGTATATAATGGTGCATACTATTCAGATTTAGCAATAAGTGAAATAAGTTTTAAGTAAAGAAGAAGGTAGACTGCCTTCTTTTTTGCATTCCTCTCACTCTTTTATATTGATTTTATGTAAACATTATGGTATAATTTTATGTGAAGATTATATTTTATAATTATCCTATTTTTTATTTTCTAGGAGGTTTCGCACATGTTTGCCTTTTTCTTCATCCTCATTCTGCTGCTTGCCGTTGTCATTGTTAGCATGGGAATAACACTCCCAACAGGAATTTACGGTAGCAAAAAAACAAAGCATGAAGTAATCGTTATAGACTTCACGTTCTGCTGCGGACTGTTACTTTTAATGGTTCTTCACGCTTCGTATGCTGATAACACTTCCACAAAAGACATTTTAATACTGTTGATATCCATCTTCTACTGTATTTTCCATGGTTTAGTCGCATTTGTAAATAAGAAAGTTAATTTATACATTAGTTTTGTATTGGCAATTGCAATTGCGATGCTTGCAATTTGGATATCTACTTCCGAAACATATACTCATAATGTTAGTGGAAAGTATGAAATCAGTATCACAAACAGTATAGTTAGCATTGACTCAGACATCACACTTCCCAAAGAAGCCAATCTTCTAATTAATGAAGAAGCCGAAAACATGAAAAAATTTGGTGCTACCTACTATGAGGGAAATATTTGTATAACTTATACGTGTAACACGCCAAAGTATGCAAATGAGCATGGTAAAACATGTACCTGCTCTAGTACGGAAATATGCACAATTTGCAGTAAGTATGTTTATGTATCAGACGTAGAACTCTCAAAGAAAATTAACTAACGCAAAAAGAGATGTGCTTTGCACATCTCTTTTTGCTAACCTTCCAATGCCCTAATAGCATTTAATATCGCTAAAATCATAACTCCTACATCCGCAAACACTGCAAACCACATACTCGCTAATCCTAATGCTCCAAGGGCTAAAACTATCGCTTTTACCAGCAATGCAAAAGTTATATTTTCCTTAACTATACACATTGTCTTTCTAGAAATTCTAATTGCTTCAGCAATTTTAGTAGGCTTATCATCCATTAAAACTATATCTGCTGCCTCTATTGCCGCATCACTTCCTAATGCTCCCATCGCTATTCCCACATCTGCCCTAGCCAATACTGGTGCATCATTTACACCGTCACCGACAAATGCAAGTGTCGAACTACTATCTTTTTCACTAATTAATCTTTCAACAATTTCCACCTTATTATCCGGCATAAGTTCAGCATATACTTCATCTAATTTCAATTCTTTTCCAACGCTTTCTCCTACGTCTTTTATATCTCCCGTAAGCATAACCGTCTTTTGAATACCAATACTCTTTAACTTATCAATAGCCTCATCAGAATCCTCTTTTATTTTATCCGAAATTACTATATGACCGGAATATACACCATTCACGGCTATATGCACTATTGTTCCGGAATGTAGGCTACATTCATGCCATTCTACTTTTTCGCTCTCCATAAGCTTTCCATTTCCGGCAAGTACTGTTTTTCCATCTATGTTAGCCTTTATACCGAGCCCCGGCAATTCAGAAATTTCACCAATTTTGCTCTTATCTATATGCTCAGCATGAGCACGAACAATAGAATCTGCTATTGGGTGATTAGAGTAGCTCTCAGCCATTGCAGCTATATCCAGTAATTCATCACCGGGCATATCTGTCGGATGAATTGCTGTAACCTCAAAATTCCCATATGTCAATGTCCCTGTTTTATCAAACACAACAGTTTTTACTTTAGATAATGATTCTAAATAATTAGAACCCTTTATCAGTATTCCTTTTTTAGACGCTCCACCTATTCCACCAAAGAATGATAGTGGCACTGAAATAACTAATGCACATGGGCAAGATACTACCAAGAATATAAGCGCCCTATTTATCCATTCACTAAAACCTTCACCAAGCACAATTGGCGGGATAAGTGCAAGTAGTAACGCACAAATTACAACCGTAGGCGTATAGTATTTAGAGAACTTCGTTATAAAATTCTCTGCTTTTGCTTTCTTTGAAGATGAATTTTCAACCAAATTCAAAATCTTAGAAACAGTACTCTCACCATAGACACTAGAAACCTTTACTTTTATTAAAGCTCCTACATTAATAGAGCCACTAACTACATTATCGCTTTTTCCCAAGTCACGAGGGCAGGATTCACCGGTTAGTGCCGCAGTATTTACAGTAGTAGTTCCTTCAATAATAACACCATCAAGTGGGATTTTTTCCCCAGGTCTTACTATGATTATTTCTCCTACTTTTACTTCATCCGGTGAAACATTAACTTCATTTCCCTCACGCAAAACATTCGCTGAATCGGGTCTTATATCCATAAGGGCAGAAATTGATTTTCTGCTTTTCCCAACTGCAATTCCTTGAAACAATTCCCCTATTTGATAAAATAACATTACCGCAACTGATTCAGGATATTCCTTTACAATTATTGCAACCACAGTTGCAAGCGCCATTAAGAAGTTTTCATCAAACAATTCACCTGCAAAAATATTTCTAACAGCCTTTATTACTACATCATAACCAATTATTAAATACGCGCCAAAGTAAAGTACTATTTTAATAGTCTCATTTATAGGTGTAAAAAACGCTATCCCGAAAAGTATAGACGCTATAATAATTCTACCTAAAACTTTCTTTTGTTTTTTAGTCATATTCATTCTCCTCTAAAGTAATATTGTGCAATCAGGTTCTATTTTCTTACAAACCTTAACAACCTCTTTCATCACTTTATCAAACACTTCATCATCCGCCTCTATCGTAAGCTTTTGCATTACGTAGCTTACATTTGCATCTTTTACGCCCTCTATTTTCTTAAAACTTTCTTCTAACTTCATTGCACAATTTGCACAATCAAGTTCTTCCATTTCAAATGTCTTTTTCATAATTATTCCTCCTCTGTCAAATGATTATACCCTTGCCCTATTATGAGCCTTACATGCTCATCTGCTAAATAGTATATGTTAGACTTGCCCTCTCGCCTACTTGCTACGAGCTTGGCATCCTTTAATATTTTTAGTTGATGAGAAATAGCCGATTGCTCCATTTTAAGCAAATTAGCAATTGCACATACACACAATTCAGATTCAAATAAAGAATAAAGAATTTTTATTCGAGTAGTATCACCAAATAACTTAAAAAGGTCTCCCAAATCACATAGTATATTATCTGATGGCATATTAGAAATTACCTTATTTAATACTTCGTCATGATTATGCTTCATATAATGAATCTCCTTTCATATGTCTATCTATTCATATGATAATATATTCATATATACTTGTCAAGTATGTTTTTTAAAAAAGAGTTGCAAAAAACATTCTTTTTACAACTCTTCTGTGTTTATTCACTTATTTTCGTAACTATAATAGATATATCATCCTTAATATCTCCATTATAATTATCTATCGTCTTTTCCAGTAGTTCCTCTGCAATTATCTTTGGATCTGTAATATCAAGTTCGCGTAAAAAACTAGATACCCAAAACTCTTTATTTATTACATTCCTTTTAGAATCAATAACACCATCAGACACCAAAACAATAATATCCCCTACATCTAAATTATATCTTTTTTGGAAAAACTCAACATTATCAAAAATCCCAAGTGGCAACGTGTCACATGAAATAATGTCTACATTCTTTCCCTTTATAACAAAAGTTGGGGCACTTCCTACCTTTAAAAATTCACATTCTCCGGTAAGTAAATCAATAGACATAGCATCTAAAGTAACGATTTTTTCTGTCTTTGAAATATAGCCCATAAAAGAATTAATCATATTAGTTATGGTTCCAACGCTTATACCCGTCTTAGACATCTGAGCAAACATCTCAACCAACGCTGAACTAACCTTAGATGCCTCATACCCAGTTCCCATACCGTCACTTAATATAGCCATATATTTATTTTCTTCACTATCCACAATTTTATAGCTGTCCCCTATAATTGACTCGTTATCTGCCTTCTTAGTAATAACTTCCGATTCAGCTTTTAGTACTCCTTTATTTCTAAAAATCATCATGTCCTTTTTCTCATCAGCAATGACCATTCTTCTATTCAAATTTTTTGACAAAATATTATTAGCTATTAACAGGAAACCAACTTTAGGCAAATCCTCTTCCATTTTAAGTAAAACTTCGCACTCTTTATCATTCACCTCAACATTTAGCTTTTCTATCTTTATATTTTCTTTTTCAAACGCATTTATAATTTTTTCATCTATGCTTTCTGCTTTATCTTCGTAAATTTTGTCCTTCATTTGAGTAATATACTGAGAAAAGCCTTTAAACTGATTAGAAACACATTGCTTTAACACATTAAAAGGCTCGTCCTTTTTTCCGGATTTAAACCTCTCATATTTGCTTGTTATCTTATCCAATATCTCTCTACTATTGTTACATGAACTCATATTAAGAAAACTCCCTTCCTCTATTGTCTCATTATCCTCCAATTTTTCAATAACATTAAAAATTTCATCTGATGTTTCATCATAATTCTTGTCCCAACATTCATCATAATTATCGCAGGAAAAACATATATCTTCCTTTATATCATCAAACACATCTAACTCCTCATCCGGCTCCAACTCAAAGTCATCAATCAACTCTGATATCGAGAACATACTCCCAGACGACATTTCAAGCTGTTTCATTGCTGAATCATCTGCCGATGGCAATGCAATAGCATCAGAAGTAAACATTATAAGTTCGTCCATTTTACCTTTACAAGATGCATAAAATAAACTACTTGCAAGTAATATTTCAAGATATTTCATAATTAGTGAATTATACCCCATAATGTAGTAAGCAAGTATACTGTTACCAAGCAAAAATCCCCATATTTGTGTCATTTTACCCTTTTCTTTAAACATTCCCGCACAAAATCCGCCAAGGGATAATGAAATTATAGACACACCCATATTAGGGTTCGAGATTTCATTTATAGTTCCAAGTATTAATCCAGCAATTGATGCATGTTTTATTCCATTCATATATGCTAGCATAAGTACGACATATGCACAAAAAACATTTTTTAAATTAACAGAAAAAATAGTTATATCCTGAAATCCACAAAGCATCAAGCCAATCGCCACAATTGCATATAAAAATTCCTTATCTGTAAGTTCATTGTTCATATCTTTAACTTTACTAAACAATATATATCCACCGACTATCGCAATTCCCTTAACAATAGCAACAATCACGTCATAAACCAATCTTCCTTCAAAGGCACACCAAAGCAGTTCCGCCACAAAACCGGCAAAGAACAAATATGCGTACATATCATTTTTCATTTTAAAGTTAAGTGCCTTAAATACACTTACTATTGAATAAAGCAATATTACACTAATTCCAAATCTAATTGAACTAAGCCAAGAAAACCTTAATGCTATTGAAAGTGCAGATAATATGTACAATGCAATTTTCTTTTTAACATTTTCATCTTGCTCTATAAACCCAATAACAAACGGAATTTGCACTCCTAAGAACTTTGTCCCGCTAAGCAATATTGCCCCTACAACTTGTACAACAATAGCCCCACTAATATTTAAGATATTCATTTCATTGACCTCCTAACAAGTGAAACTATATACTAAACAACATAAAAAAGCCTGTCACATAATGGCAGGCTAAAACCAAAACTTTCGACAGTATCAAGCTCGCTTTCTACCTATAAGACAAAAACTTATGATAATTTTATCTAAACAAATAAGACGCACTATAAAAGTGCGCCTTATTTGTCAAATCACAAATGCAACAATCGTCTGATTGTCCATACTTCCCGTTTTTCTTGATTCCTCAATTACTGACATGCAAAAATCACTCATATACGGATTACATTTCCACATTTCTTCAATTAACGAATCAGTCAACATACCATATGCACCATCCGTACACATGAAAATAATGTCTCCATTATGCGTAGGAAGAGTACATCTATGTCTTTCGGACAACGTATTTTCACTTGTCAAAGAAACTACTTCAGACGTTTTTATCAAATTACTATTGCCTGTAAATTGATATAACACGCCTTCTCGGATAAGATATACTCGATTCGTTCCACAGCACTCAATTGTGACATTATCGTTATGAAATCTGCAGGTGCAAAAATCGAATTCTTCATCATCGTCTTGGGGTTCACAAATCTTTTTTAAATATTCCTTAATTCTCTTTATTGACGAGCGAAAATTACTTTTCCCCAAAGGTTTAATAAATGCTGACGGCATTCTGTTTTGTTTCGCCTTCATACCATCGCAAACTGTTATCAACAGATCTCCATCAACATTTCCATAAAAAAACTTATCAAAGTTTTTGGTTCTTCCGTTAGCACAAGAATAAGCAAAATCAGTCATTTTTCTTTCCTCTTCTAAAAGCAATATTTTTTACTATCAGTATCCAAGCAATAAAAAAACATTGCTTTTATGGAATACTAAGTATGTTTAAATTATACTATTGTTTAGTTCTTATGTCAAACATACTGCTTTTTCAAATTATTTTTTGCAAAAGTGTTAAGTTTTTTTTAGTCTTGCCGATACAGTTTATGTAAGGGAAGAAAATTTAGTTTGAAAAAGGCAAACTTGATGAAAGTCAAGGACGCAAAGCCACGAGGCTAAAGCTAAAAGCTATGCCAGTCGGGTTGCCAAATTACCGTTAACCTCTTAGGGCCAAGGTAGTTGGCACTAGGAGGTTTTTATTATGAAAAAAATATTCTCAATTCTGATTTCACTATTTTTATATACGACAGTTTCATTTGCTGATGATAGAGTAGCTTTAATGTACAACATTATTCCTGATGATGATTCAAAAAATAATTCTATCATTGATTCAAGAATTCAAAAGAAATTAGGTTTTAAGCTATTTAGAACTCAGAGTGCTATTTATTTTAATTCTCAAGAAGTTAATGTAGTTAATGGAAGATTTGAAATCGACTTAAATGGTTTAATCGGAAAACAAGAATTAAAATTCACAAATGACCAAAACGAAGAAATGATTTTTACATATTACATATCTGATGAAAAAGGATTAGTAAAAGACTATATGTTAGAAAACAAACAGGTTTATGTAAAAGCACTAGAAAACACAAAAATAATTTATACTTCTAAAGATGCTAAGAAAATTGACTATGTTATAGAATTAATTAAAAAAATGCCAGAAGTAACAAAAACTAACTTAAAAGAAATCACCTTATTACCTACCAAACATATTTCAAAAGCAGCCGGTATCACAAACTACAATAAAGTAACGTTATATAGCCTATCTACTTATACAGACAAAGAAATTCAAAGAATTGTTACACACGAAATTGCTCATACTTGGGCACATGAACTTAGAAAAGCTAAAATCATTGATTACTCTTATACAAGCTTCGGTAGTGCAGTTAAAGCAGATGGTAACGCAGTTACAGATTATAGCAAAAATTCACTTAGTGAAGATTTTGCAGATAGTGTAGCTCTTTACTTAGCAAATGCAGATTCTTTCACAAAGAACTTCCCAGCAAGAGCTAATTACATTGCAAATTTATTTTAGGGTATAAAAAATAGAGTGAGAAATCACTCTATTTTTTATGCATTTTAGTTTTCTGAAGCAATAGATTGTTCAGTTACAGTTTGTTCTTCAACTGGTTGTTTTTCGCCATTTTCAGCTGAGCTATTATTTTCAGTAGGTTGAGTTGAATCAGTAGTTTCTACTGGTTCTTCTTCAGATTCAGCGTCTGTTTTTTCTTTAGCACTTTCTTCGCCATCATCTTTTTGCTCTAGTTCAGCATTTGGTTCGTCTATTTCTTCTTTTTCTACTGCCCCTGATGGTTCTTCAACTACTTTCTCTGGTACTTCGTCTTCTTTTTCATCTGCCTTTGGTTCATTTTCTCCTTGTGCCTGAATTGAGTTATTTGTTGATTCATTGGATACATTCTTATCTTCCTCATTTTTTGTTTCATCTTCAGGTTTTTGAACTGGAGCAGGTGTATCTAATGGTGATTCATCTGTTGGTTTATCTTCTTCACTATTTTCAGTTACCTCATCAGAATTATCAGCTTCACTTACAGGTGGTTTTTCGTCGCTATCGTTTTGATTTGCATCATCTTTTAATTCTTCTTTAACTTCTGGCACTACTGGCGACATCACTGCATTAATCGTGTTTATTTCGACCGGTGCGGCATTAAATAACATCGCAGGTACAATTCTTGGTTGTATTTCCTCTTCTGGTGATTTTGTGCCAAGCTTTATACTTAAACCTTCATAAGATGAATATTTTGTTCCAGAAATATCCCATGTTAATGTTGTACCTTTTATTTCAATATCATTTTCTGCTAATTCAGAAGAATTATTAACTGTAAATAAAGTTACTATCTCTCCATTGTCATTATAAGTTGCAACAATAGGATAATACTTACCGTCATTAGATACTGTCACTACAACTTCGCCTTCATCTGATTGTTGTGATGTGGCAATTTTAGCAGCAATATCGGTAAATGCATTGGTTACGTCGATAGCTGTTTTAGCCTGTGTTACCTTTACTCCTTCGCCTTTTACAAGATTATTTAAAATTTTATATGCACTACTGTTTGTATTTGAAAAATCCGGTCCAAACCCTATTGCATATGAATAGTCTACAGCATTTTTTAGATTTGTATAATCGTCTTCTCCTGGACGACCATTATCGCTTGGTTCGCCATCGCCAAAGAATATAGAATAGTTTTCTACATTTTCACCAGTTAGCATACTGCTGTTACTATATGCTTTAGTTGCTTTAGTTACTCCTTCTTTAATGTTAGTTTCACCTGTTGCATTTATTGAAGTTATAATATTTTTTAATTCTTTTACGTTTTCCTCTGTTAGTAAATACGTGTCGCTACTTTCAGCCGAGCCACTAAATGTTACTAAAGTTATTGTTACTTCTTCTCCATTGGCTACACTTGCGTTATAAACGTTATCAACAAATGAAGTTAAAGCCGCCTTTACCACATCTATTCTTGAAGAATCTGTACATTTCACCCAATTTTCGCGCCCATAATCTTTTGATACCTTGTAATAATGACCTGCATAAGGACATTTAGACCATTTATAGCCATCATACCAATAAACATCATAATATCCGCCTGGTGTTACGAAATCTTTATCATATCTATATGCTAATTTACGTTTTTCTTCATGAGTACAGCAGAATAACATACTACCTGAAACATCAATTGTTAATACAATGTTTTTACTTACAGGTTCTCCGGAGCTTATTGTTGTTGTTTTTTCAATTTTATTGCTCGTGCTTTCCGAAATTTTTTCTGTGTCCGCTGATTCTGTTTTATCGCTCTTTATAATTACATCGATATCTGCATCAAAGTCATCGGCTACAGAATAATCCTTCGGTACTGTTTTCTTTACTACTACAGTTATGCTTTCACCCGGTTTTAGTTCTATATTCTCATAAGGCTCTGGTGAAACTACACTCATACCTCTTTCAGGGTCAATATCGATAATTGCATCTTTTGTGTCGTTATTTGTTATAACTACCTTATATTCAATTTTTGTTCCTGGTTCTGCTCTATTGCCTTCGTCGTTTGAAACATTCGTAGACTCAAATTTATCTATTGTTACATGTGGAGCTTGCCATATTTCTTTAAAGTTTGCTGTAAATACTAAATCCTCATTTACTACTGTATTTTTAGTTGGTGTGCTTGGTGTCCAACTATCGAATTCATATCCACTATTTGCTTTTGGCTTAGGGATTACTACGTCGGTATCTCCAAGTTGTGTTCCTTCTAATATATCACTATATTCAAGTTCTGTTTCTTCAAAAGTACCATTAGTTCCGGCTTTGAATGTTACTGTATGCCATTGATTTTCGTCTTTTACATAGTATACCTTGATTACTCCACCATTTGCTATTGTTGTTGGTATTTCACTTGGCTCTGTTTTTGCAAATTTGTAACCTATATACTTATCGTTTGATGTGTTTACTGTGTCTACTGCTAATGTTGTATCATTTATCCATACATCTTTACTTACTACTCCATCGTCAGTTTCTACATGTGTACCGTCTTTATAGTATTCTACCTTATAACTTAATTTCTTTGTTTGACTTGCGTCTTTTTCAAAGTTTGCTGTATATGTTGCATTACTTGTTATTGTTTCCGGGAACGATGGTGTCCAATTTACAAATTTATATCCCGTATCTGCTTTTGGTGTTGGTACTGTTATTGTACTCCACTCTGTGTCGTATGCAACATTGATATTAGCTTCGCCGTCTAAAGCACCATTTTCGCCTGGAACGAATTTAATTGACACCTTAACTTCTACTTTAACTGGCTTATCGCTTGGTTCATTTAATTGCCATACTGCATATAAATCCTTATTTTCTGTAAAATTAACTGTCTCACCTAAATCATAGACTTTGTTTCCAGTTGCAATTTCTGTCCAACCTATAAGTTTATATTGGTCTCTACTAAAGATTTCTTCCTTTAATACTGTTGAATCTACTGTTAACTTTTGAACATAATTTGCATCTGTTCCATCATTTTTGTAATAAGTTATTGCATTTTCTCCAACTTGTGGTTCATCTTCAGGGTTTTGTTCTTCATCTTTTCCATCTATCACTTTAGCTTCATTTACAATTTCATAAGGTTCTTCTGTTAAATCATCTGTAACCTTACTACTATCAGAATTATTGTCAGTTAGACCATCGTCAATCTTATTTCCGGCCATATCGCTACCTTTAACACCAATATAGTAATTTTGTGGCTCTTTAGGTAATTCAACATAGTCTTCTAATTCAGCCCAGTTACTTACTCTCTTATAGCTTTCTGCGTCTTTTATAAACCATGCGTATTGAATTTCGTCAACACCGCTTAAGTTATCTGTCGCAGATAAAGATACACCCATATCTCCAACCTTACCACTAACCTTAGGTGCCGTAACATCTACATCCACGCTACTTTTTGCTTCGTAGCTTGCTTTATATCCACTTCTTGTTGCAGATGCAACAATTTCATACTTACCTTCAGGCAAGTCAAATGTCACACCTGTTCCTGCAGTTTCTAAAGAGATTGTACGAACATCTTCGCCATTAACTTTAACTGTAATAGCCGCATTAGTTGTTGTTGTAACTTCTACAGTTACTTTTCCATCCTCTCTAGCTTCTCTTTTATTATACCAAGTATTTGTATCATTAGTTTCAACTACTGTGATAATAGGGGTTGCTGTTCTTTTCTTATGGCTGCTTGGTCTGTTTTTAATTTGATTTGTCTTGTTATCTCTATCAATAACAACTTTTTCTTCGACAGTGTTTAATAATTGAACTGTTTCAGCTCTTGTTACGTCTCTAAAAAGTCTTATTGTGTTATCTTCATATCCATTAATAAAGTTATATACAGAATAGCTATGAACTGCCTTATATGCCCAATCTTCAACTTCGTCTCCATCATCATATTGTGCTAGTCCATCTTCATGGTCTACCGGGTAGTCCTCGTCATGAATATTTAAAATCTTAGACAATATAACTGTTGCTTCTTGTCTTCTAATTGGTTCATACGGTCTAAAAGTTCCGTCTGGATAACCTGAAATATATCCTCTCTTTACTGCTTCTGATACATATGGCTCAAACCAATCATCTTCACTTACATCTGAAAACTTAGCTGTATTTTCAGCACTAGTAGCATATCCGAAGAAGTTATTTACAATAGTGACATATTCCGCTCTTGTAATAATTCTGTCTGGCTTAAATTCTCCATCATCATAACCTGTTACATATCCTCTTTCTTCAAAATCAACTATTTTGTTGTAGCACCAATGATCCGGTCTTAAGTCCGAAAATTCTTGTGCTGTTGCAATAGGGTTTAGAATCATTGTACATAGCATTACAAGTACAAACATAATTCCTATTTTTCTAAAATTGTTTACTTTTTTCAAAGTTTACCAACTCCTTTTTTAAATTACATACCAAACGTTATAATTGTATCACAAATTTCATTAGTTTTCAAGTCATTATGTATATCTCTCTGAAACCCATTGCAATACGTAGCTATTATTACCTCTATATCTATCTAATTAAACAGCAAAGTAGCGTAATTTTTCGTATTTTTTCTACAAAAAAATTAGTTATATTTCAAACTAATTTTTTATAAGCCTAATATTAAAATTATTTATTTGATGTTATTTTTAATGAACTAATAATATCTAGAGTTTCTTGATCTAATTCTTTTGGTGCTTTTAGATCTTCGTCGTTCTTATAATAAACACTCATTTCAAGATTAGACCCCTCAGTTACATCATCAAGAGAAATATTATATCTATAACCATAATATGTGTAATCTCCACCACTACCTGCATTAATATAAAATCTTATTGCTTTTCTATCATTAATTTTTAACTCTTCAAATCCGTTTAATTTAATGTTTGAATCTTCATCCTTTATCCATTCTAAATAATTATCAAATGTAGCACTTTTATCTCCATATTTTTCTCTATACATATAAGATGTATTATATACTAGGCCTTCTGAATTAAATATAATAACAGCATTATCAGTTTCTAAATAAAATGCTCCTTCATATTCTACTTCATTTGGTAATTCTTCAGTAAATGTATACTTAGCTTTCCCATCATCATTTTTTGGAACACTCATTGCATAAATTTCATTACCATAAGTATATGTTGTTTCTACTCCATTAAAAGATAGTTTATTATTTTCTCCCTCATTTTTAGTTCCACATCCTGCCATTATGACTAAAAGTGAACATAATAGCATTGTTTTTAATCCCAAATTTAATATTTTTTTCATATGATTTTTTCTTCCTTTCCTTTTTATAAAATTTAACTAATTATAAGGTATTTTTTGTTTATCTAAATTGTTTTAATTCATTACATTCATTCTTATAATACTGCGAATATTTTACTAAAATCTCTTCTAATGCTATTTTCATTTTGGCCTCCTTTCCTATTCTTAAAGTAATACAACTCACTCAAAATCTAATTAATCCTAAAGTGTATTTATTTTTAGCAAAAAGAGAACCAAAGGTTCTCTTTTTGTTTATCATTTGTAATTACTTTTCGTCAGCGATTGCAGCTTGTGCAGCAGCAAGTCTAGCGATAGGTACTCTGTATGGTGAACAAGATACATAAGTTAATCCTAACTTGTGACAGTTTTTTAATAATTCCCATTTTCAAAAATCTCTATCCATGTCTTAGCAATGCTTTTTTTATGCTCCATATCAACTTCTGTAATTTTAGAGGTATTACAAATTTTTTCATCTATCGCTAGTTGAGCTGCTACTAACATCTCACTTCTCACTAAATGTATAAAATTATACATAACTGCATTATGAATAAAATTTACAGCATTTCCTTTTCTAATAAGGAAAAAACTATTACACTCATTTTCGTATTTATAGATGTGTGATTGAACTTGGGTAACCTTATATTCAGATTCCAAATACTTCGAATCTATTTCATCATCAGAAGAAGTAACAGAAAATATATAAGCTCCCTTTTTTACTTTTCTAAAATCAATTATATCTAAAGAATGATTACCAGTTGATAAAAACAAAATATCAGAATTTTCGATAATATATTTTTTCTTTCTTATGCTACACATTCTATTACAAGCTTCTATTTGCTTTATTGGATTTATATCATAAACTAAAGGTTTAACTCCCTTTTGTAGCAAATGCTTACCTATTGACGAACCAATTTTACCAAACCCTATTATTCCGCACGTCTTGTATTCTACTAAAGTACCAACTTCTCTTAATAATGTTTCCGCTGAAAAAACTACAGACTCACCAACCAAATAATCTTCATTTTCCTTTAATATACTCCTTGCCACTGATATTATTTTCACATTAGTTCTTGCATTTTCATACTTTTGATACCCATTTTCGGTATCCTCTATTATACACTTTATGTTTTTACACAATTCACTTTTTTTAGTAACAAATTCATAAAAATATCCGCCAATATCAAAAATAATAATTTTTTTCTTGCCTTTTTTCATAATTTCTTCAACAAACTTTGAATTAATAACATCATCCCGTTTAATCATCTTTATTGGGAATTTGTTTTTTATTTTGTCTAGTACACTCTCGTCTATAGAATTAGGTTTGGGAATTAATAATTCAATAGGGCATACGTAATTTAAACTTTCTAAATATTCTACGCAATCCGGAATTATATGGCTTACAACTATACTCCTATATTCCCTTAGATCTATGTTAAACTTCTCAATTATTTTATTATAATAACGAATAATTTTTTGTTCAGAATTTAATATGTTAAAAATTTTATTTATAACTCTTTCAAATTGGGGATTTGTCCTTAATTCAGCAATATCTACCCATTTATAAGTATTAGACTCTGTATTATCTATTAAAATTTTAGAAGAATCTTCAACAATAAACAAATATCTAAAGTCATGGTGGTAATGTGGAGGCATATCTTTTTTGAAATTTTCAGGAATATAATGAGTATTTATGTCAAAAGGCACATTTTTATCGCAAAAAATATTTACGAGTTCCAGTTCTTTTAATTGGGTTTCTTCATAAATTTCTCTACGTGCTGTATCTAGCAAACTGTTATCATTTTCATCTACATGCCCACCTGGTTGTAAAAATTTGTTTAATTTTTTATGTTCCAACAATAAGATTTTCTTGTCATTTCTAGAATAAATAAAACCACTAGCTGTTATATGACCTATTAGGTTACGAGGATTATAGATATCACTACCATTTTTAATGAAATCCTCTAATTGTTTTAATTCATTACATTCATTCTTATAATACTGCGAATATTTTACTAAAATCTCTTCTAATGCTATTTTCATTTTGGCCTCCTTTCCTATTCTTAAAGTAATACAACTCACTCAAAATCTAATTAATCCTAAAGTGTATTTATTTTTAGCAAAAAGAGAACCAAAGGTTCTCTTTTTGTTTATCATTTGTAATTACTTTTCGTCAGCGATTGCAGCTTGTGCAGCAGCAAGTCTAGCGATAGGTACTCTGTATGGTGAACAAGATACATAAGTTAATCCTAACTTGTGGCAGAATTCAACAGAGCTTGGATCTCCACCGTGTTCTCCACAAATTCCTAACTTAATATTAGGTCTTGCTTGTCTTCCTAGTTCACAAGCCATCTTCATTAATTTACCTACACCAACTTGGTCAACCTTTGCAAATGGGTCGTTCTCATAGATCTTCTTGTCATAGTATGCTCCTAAGAACTTACCAGCATCGTCTCTTGAGAATCCGAATGTCATTTGTGTTAAGTCGTTTGTACCAAATGAGAAGAATTCAGCTTCCTTAGCGATTTCGTCAGCTGTTAATGCAGCTCTTGGAATTTCAATCATAGTACCAACATGGTATTCCATTTCAACTCCAGCAGCAGCGATAACTTCGTCAGCCGTCTTTGTAACGATATCTTTAACATATTTTAATTCCTTAACTTCTCCAACTAATGGGATCATAATTTCAGGAACAATCTTAATACCTTTTCTCTTAGATACTGCAATTGCAGCCTTGATAACGGCTCTTGTTTGCATTACAGCTATTTCAGGGTATGTAACTGCAAGACGGCATCCACGGTGACCCATCATTGGGTTGAATTCGTGTAAGCTTGCAATAATAGCCTTGATTTGTTCAACCGTCTTACCTTGAGACTTAGCTAATAATTCGATATCCTTTTCTTCTGTTGGAACGAATTCATGAAGAGGTGGATCTAAGTAACGGATAGTTACTCCATAATCTCCCATTGTTTCATATAATTTTTCAAAGTCTCCTTGTTGCATTGGTTCTAACTTAGCTAAAGCAGCTTCTCTTTCTTCAACTGTATCTGAGCAAATCATTTCACGAATTGCAGCGATTCTATCAGCTTCGAAGAACATATGCTCTGTACGGCAAAGTCCGATACCTTCTGCTCCTAATTCTCTAGCTTTTGCAGCATCCTTAGGAGTATCTGCGTTTGTTCTAACTTTTAATTTTCTGAATTTATCTGCCCATTCCATAATTCTTCCGAAGTCACCACTTACTGTAGCGTCAACTGTAGGAATAGCTCCATCATAAATGTTACCTGTTGTTCCGTCTAATGAAATAACATCTCCTTCAACATAAGTCTTTCCACCCAATGTGAATTTCTTGTTTTCTTCATCCATAACGATTTCTGAACATCCAGATACACAGCATTTACCCATACCACGAGCAACAACGGCAGCATGAGATGTTCTACCACCACGAACTGTTAAGATACCTTGTGCAGCCTTCATTCCTTCGATATCTTCAGGAGATGTTTCAAGTCTTACAAGTACAACCTTTTCTTTTCTAGCAGCCCATTCTTTTGCATCTTCAGCAGTAAATACAACTTTACCACAAGCAGCTCCAGGAGAAGCTCCTAATGCTTTACCTACTGGTACAGCAGCCTTTAGAGCAGCAGTATCAAATGTAGGGTGTAATAATGTATCTAAGTTACGAGGATCAATCATAGCAACAGCTTCTTTTTCTGTTCTCATTCCTTCGTCAACTAAGTCACAAGCAATCTTTAATGCAGCTTGAGCTGTTCTCTTACCGTTACGAGTTTGTAGCATATATAACTTACCGTGTTCAACAGTAAATTCCATATCTTGCATATCTCTGTAGTGGCTTTCTAGCTTTTGGCAAACATCTTTGAATTGTTCAAAAGCTTCTGGGAACTTTTCAGCCATTTCTGTAATCTTCATAGGTGTACGAACACCAGCAACAACGTCTTCACCTTGTGCGTTTGTTAAGAATTCACCAAATAAACCTTTATTTCCGTTACCAGGGTCTCTTGTGAAAGCAACACCAGTACCACAATCGTCTCCCATGTTGCCGAATGCCATCATTTGAACGTTTACAGCAGTTCCCCAAGAATAAGGGATATCGTTATCTCTTCTGTATACGTTTGCTCTAGGGTTATCCCAAGATCTGAATACGGCTTTAATAGCTCCCCATAATTGTTCTACTGGATCACTAGGGAAATCAGTACCGATCTTTTCTTTGTATTCAGCTTTAAATTGATTAGCTAATTCCTTTAAGTCTTCAGCTGTTAGCTCAACGTCTTGTTTAACGCCTTTTTTCTCTTTCATTTTATCGATAAGTTGTTCAAAGTACTTCTTACCTACTTCCATAACTACGTCAGAATACATTTGAATGAATCTTCTGTAGCAGTCCCAAGCCCAACGAGGGTTGTTAGATTTTTCAGCTAAAGTATTAACAACTGTTTCATTTAAACCTAAGTTTAAGATTGTATCCATCATTCCAGGCATTGATGCTCTAGCTCCTGAACGTACAGATACCAAAAGTGGATTTTCCTTATCTCCAAATTTCTTTCCTGTAATTTCTTCAAGTTTAGCTATGTATTGTGTTATTTCAGCTTTAATTTCCGGATTAATTTCTCTTCCGTCTTCATAGTATTGTGTACAAGCTTCTGTTGAAATTGTGAAACCTTGTGGAACCGGCAATCCTAAATTTGTCATTTCAGCAAGATTCGCACCCTTACCTCCAAGAAGATTTCTCATGTCGGCGTTTCCTTCACTAAATAAGTAAACGTATTTGTGTGCCATTATTACTACCTCCTAAATTCTAATTTGTCAGACAAATCTGACACTTCTACATCCCCTATCATATAACAAAGTTATTTAAAAGTCTAGTTTTATATAGAAAAAATATGTTTTTTTATTTTCTAGGGAAGTTGGAACTATGAGTTAAAACCTTAACTTAGGCCCCCAGTCTAATTTTATTCTTCTCCGTCGTCTAATAGCATTTTCGACTCAGTATCTGCTAAGCTTGTAACAGAGTTTAATTTTCTTTGGATTTGTCGTGTCCTTACGCCAACTAACTTATCTAAGCTATCGTTTGCCTGTTCTAGACGTTTTCTTGTATCGTTTAATACCGATGCGAATGTGTCAAATTCTGTTTTAACAGCCCCGAGTACTCTCCAAACCTCACTTGTTCTCTTTTGGATTGCTAAAGTTTTAAAGCCCATTTGTAAACTGTTAAGTAATGCAGCCATTGTTGTGGGACCTGCAATAACTATCTTATATTTTTCCTGTAATTCTTCAATTAATCCTCTTCTTACCACCTCAGCATATAATCCTTCAAATGGTAAAAACATTATACCGAAATCTGTTGTGTACGGTGGCTCTAAATATTTTTCTTTAATATCTTTTGCGCAAGATTTAATAACCTTTACAAGTTCTTTTGCCCTATTTTCTATTTCATCTTGATTTCCTGAGTCGTATGCGTCGAGTAAATTAGCGTATGCATCTCCAGGAAATTTTGAATCTATTGGTAAATACACCATACCATCCTCATCACCGGGGAATTTAACTGCAAATTCAACAACATTAGTAGAATTTGGTCTTACTGCCACATTAGTTTCATATTGCTCAGGAGATAAAATCTGTTCTAAAATAGCACCAAGCTGAATTTCTCCTAAAATTCCACGCGATTTAACATTAGTCAAAACTTTTTTTAAGTCTCCTACACCTGTTGCTAAATTCTGCATTTCACCAAGCCCTTTATAAACCTGTTCTAGTCGTTCACTAACAAGTTTAAACGACTGTGAAATCTTATCTTCTAATGTTTTTTGAAGCTTTTCATCAACAGTAGCTCTCATTTCATCAAGCTTTTTATTGTTATTTTCTTGAATAGATGATAATTGTTTATCTATTTGAACCATCATATCATTTACAGTCTTTTGCAATGTGTCATTTCTTAATGTAATTTGCTCATTTAACTCAGCAAGACGCCTGTCTTGAAGGTCTGTTGCCTGTTTTTGGGAACCCATAAGCATATCCCCCAGCATTTTCATAGCAACTAAAATTACAACAATAAGTAAAATTGTTATTACTCCTAATCCTATGTATACTTCCATTTCTATTCCTCCTATGTTTTTAAATATGCATTCTTCGCTTTACATCATATGCTATTTTTTTACCATCAAATATGATTAGCACTGACGTAACAATCATATTAATTCCAAAGCAAATTATTGTTGGAAGTCTTATTACAGCAATAAAACAGAAAGATGCTATAAGCAAAAGATTTAGCACTAGTAAATTTATCAAATACACGCTATATTCTTCCGGTTGAATTTTTAACGTTCTTATAAGTACACACACGCTAATTGTGGATATTGTAAGTATTATTGGAATTACGAAATCAAAAGCCCACTTATTCATTCCTGTAGCAAAATCCCACAATATTGATAATAAAATTATAATTACATTCCCTATGTACGTAGCTTTTAAAATGTTATCTCGCTTTTTTATTAATGTAAAGGTTATAAGCCATAAACTCACAATACCGGCTATTACATACTCCGACCAATATCCCGTATTTTTTAATATAAAGTTTATAATTAATGCCACGAATACAATGAAAATCGAAATAATTCCAAGCAATTTATATGCAAACTTACTTGAATAGTAATTCTTTATCTTAGGGAAACTACATTCCTCATCTACACTTATGCCTTCAGTTTTACTTTGGCACAATGGGCACAATTCTGCCTTCCCTCTTATGCTTACCTTGCATTTCGGACAATATCGCACATTTTCACGCTCCTTCATCAATAACATTTGCCTCAACGGTAATTTCTAAGCCAAGTTCGGATAACGTCCTAAAAACTCTTTTTTGAATTTCAGTATTCTTAAATACAGACGAAAATGTCAAAACCAAATTATTTTTATATGAACACATACAAGCTTGCATACCGGATGTACTTACCATCATATCAAACAGCTTTATGTAATTTTCTACTTCTTTAGGCATACTTATAGCCCCAACATTAGAAAAAGATATAGTCTCGCCCATTTCTGCAATTTTTACAGATAAATTAAGCACTATATTTTTAATAAAAAGTGGAACAAGCTTTATTCCTATGTTTTTTTCAACAGAAATTAATGAATTCATTCTCTTTTTTAGTTCGTCTTGGGTTAATTCCTTTTTTAGTTCCAAACCGGTATAATCAATAAATTCTTTTAACTCACTCATACCTTTATATTCAAAATTCATAACAGCAAAAAAGTTCTTAGATGATGCCGATTCAAAATATTTTCTTAAATTTACAGGCACATCTAAATTAATAGATTTCTTCTTATCCTTAAAATCCATCTCATCATAAACAGCTTTTACAAATATTCCTCCGATTAATGCTGTTAAGCTGCATTTATACTGATGTGCTATTTCTAGTGCTTTATCTAATGGAATTATTCCTTCTACAATTTTTAATGAACTACTATCTATCTTTTCGCCTTTTAGCTTATATGCATGTTTTAACTTACTAGTTTTTTTAGAATTCTTATCATAATACTTTTGAAAACTATCTGATCCCTTTTGAAAAATGGAGGCATCATAGTCGATCTCAGGCACAACATTTTTAAACTCCTCTTTATGCTTTAATGTAATATAGTTTATTACCAATGTTTTTAAAAACTGCACCGCACCGGTTCCGTCAGTTAATGTATGATACACTTCTAAATTTATTCGTTTTTTAAAATACGTCACTTCAAACAGTAATTTCTTTACATCTCTATCGTATATTTTTCCACACGGTCTTTTATATTCTTCACGCACAACAGGTCTCATTTCACTTTTTTCCAAGTAGTACCAAAAAGCACCTTTCTTCATAACGACACAAAAATTAGGGAATCCAATGATAGTATCGTCCAACGCTTTTTGCAAAACATCGCACTCCACATTATCATATAGTTCACAAGCGAATCTAAAAACCTTTGTATCGCGTGAATTCGTAGAAGCCGGAAATATCTTAGCTGCATTATCTAGCCTATCCCAATGTTTTTCCATATGTATTACCTTTCACCTTTATTTTTACTTTAGATATGCCTCATATACCAACTTACTTCTTTCTAATACTTCATTAGTATCTTCAGCTTTAGCATTTTCGTTAGCAGCTTCCTCATCGTAATCAAACTGTACAGCTATATTTTTGCCATTTTTAAAATAATATCTTGCTTCACCGCCAACCGTATTAGAAACAGTTTTGTACATAATAAGATTTCCCACCTCGTTAAAGATAAATACTTGATTGTCTACAAAGTCACTTGCAAAAATAATTTCTACCATATTTTTTCTTGCTTCAACAGTAGCAATAAGTGCCTCTATCCCTTCTTTCGAAAAAAACGTCAAAAATTCTCCAACTGTACTACCGCCAATATCTTCTCCGATAGAAGTTTCTACACTACTTATCACTTCGCCTTTCATAGCCTCCATAACTACATTATCGATTTTTGAGATCCTACTTTTTTTCACCAAGTTACCACCGCAATTATAGATAGCTACTACTCCGATAATTACTATAAGAACTACTAATATCTTAACACTTTTACGCATGTAAATCCCCCCGTAACCACCTTAGGCTATTGTTAAAATCCCCATAAACCCAGTTATTTCAAACACTTCTTTTAGTGTTTTACTTGCATTAGTTATAACCATTTGCCCCTGCAGTGCATTGATTTTTTTCTGTGTAGCGAGTAACACTCTAAGTCCTGCCGAACTTAAATATGTAATTCCCGCCATATCAAGTTCTAAATTCTTAACTTCCTCACTAACTAATAAATTTGTAATAGTTGTTTCTAACTCAGGTGCTGTGTTTGTATCAAGTTTTCCCGTAAGTTCTAAAACAATACCGTCTTCATTATTTTTCTTTACAATTTCCATAAAAGTCATCCCTTCCATATATTAAGTCAAAATAAATGACAATAAATTAACAGACATATGTCCTATACTAGACGCAAAAATATTTTCATACTTTCGCATAAAGTATCCGTAAAGCATTGCAGATAGAAATGCAATAACTGCCCAAATAATGTTTCCATGCATAATTCCAAACAAAATTGCCTGTAATATTATCGCAATATGTATATTAAAGCACTTTGCTAACTCACCTAATATAAGTCCTCTAAATAAAATCTCTTCAGTAAATGGTGCTATGACAACAACAGTAATAAAGCCAATCAAGCTTTTTATTCCTTTAAGTTCTGCATCCATTTCTATCATCAATTCACTTCTCATCGATTGCGGAAATAGTAACTGAACAGACTGAAAAGCTAAATTTAATGCTAATGAGATAATAATAACAATACCTATTGTTTTTAGCCCTATTTTATTAATTTTCAGTCTATCTTTAATATTTTGTTTTGCGACTTTTATAAGTAGTAATACCAATAGTCCAAACATTATATCGGCAATTAACGTACTTAGTAAATTATCACTCGGAATTATACTACTGCATATAGCCTGGCAAATTCCCATAATTGCTATATACGTAAAGCATTTTAGTATTGCTAATATTATTTTTTTCAATTTACTTCATCCTCTTCTTGTGTAGGATAAAAATATTCATTTATCACGTTATTTATTTCTGCCAACAACTCGTCATTTCCTTTTGAAACAAGTGCTACATACTCAAGGAATTTTCCATCCGAAAGTGTGTTAATTTCAAGTGTATCAGAATTTTCAGCCAACATCTTTTCCGCCTCATTTTTATAGCAAATTACTGCATCAATATTATATAAAAGCAATTGTTCTATTGCAGTATCTAAGCTTTTATATTGCTTAATAGTTGAAGCCACATTTGATACATCAGTTTTTACTAAACTAGCTATTGGTGTTCCTGTAATAAGTGCCACTTTTTTATCGGATAAATCGTGTATACTAAATACATCTACGCCTTTATTAGTAATTACATATGGTACTTCTTTTGCAAAGATAAGTGATTGATTAACCTTAAACTTATCACTTTCGTTTTTCTCAATCTTACCGAATGCAACGTCTACATTTCCGTCTAAGAGAAGACCTGTTACTTCTTCTCTTGACGTTTTTATAAGATTAACTTTAACTCCGTTTCTCTTTACAAATTCACCTATTAACTGTTCTTCTTGATGATAAATTTTATCATTTTCCTTATCTTTCTCGTTTTGTTCTGAGTTAGTATCCTTTGTCATAAAAGGATACTCATCAGTAGAAAAAGCAATATTTATCGTTCCATCACCTTGAATTTCTTTTAATGTTCTATAGCTAACTTCCTCTTTTCCACAGCCTGTAAACATCAAAGGTATTAAAAGTACCGGCAATATTTTAGCAATTCTTTTCATTACATTTCCTCCTAACTAAATAGTTCCTCAACTTCAGGTGCTGTAACTATCTCAATACTTGTTCTGCTTGTTGGACTTGTTACAACAAATGCTTGACCTCTACCGTTATTAATAATCTTTTCTTGTTCGCTCTCATTAATTTCACCGGCTTTTTCATACAATTTGCATAAATCATGCATATCGTTTGGTGCAAGTGCGAAAATAAATGAATACTGACAAGCGTTAATAATTGCCGTGGACTTTCTTGCAATTTCTTCTGTACCAACAAAGTCCTTGATATTTTGTGTAATGATAATTTGCATACCATTATACTTTCTTATTCTCTTAGCAAGTTGAAACATAAAGTCTAACGCAATAGGATATTTCTCATCGATAAATACGTGTGCCTCATCAATAACAACAATAATTTTTCTATTTGCATTATATTTCATATTATAGTCTCTATTTTTAATAATTTCATTGTCTAGCCATTTTAATACTAAAAGCATTTGTGCATTGGCAATTGTGTTATTTTTATTTGCAAGCAAACTTTGGAAGTTAAACACAACAAAATTTTCTTCGGTAGAGATTGTTGCCTCTCCGTTCCATAAATTAGAGTTTCTACCACCGGTAGAGAACTTAGAAATGTACGTAAGAAGTGTTCTTAAGTTATTTTTACTATAATCTCCTTGTGTCTTTTGATATTCAAACAAAATAGCGTCATATAAATCATCAAATGTTGGGAAATCGGCTGGTTTTAATTTGCTTATATCTGTCGTTTCATCAATTCCTTTAGTAGCATATACTCTTAAAATTAAGTTATTTAGATATTCCATTGCGTCATTGTCTAATCCACTTAAGATTTGTCTAAAAAATTCTTCTAAGAACTGTAAATGTGCTGCAAAACTTGTATTAGTTGCTCCTTCATCTTCCGTTTCATCTACACTCGCAACAATTTGGAATGGATTTAATCTTCCTTGCTTTGCGCTTCCCACATCAATAAGTTTACCGTGTAAATTCTTAGCTAAGGTAGAATACTCATTTTCAGGGTCTAGAATGAATACTTTACTATCTTCTGCTGCTAAGTTTGTAAGCATCATTTTTGTCGCATATGACTTACCACTACCAGATTTACCTATAACAACCATATTACTATTAACTCTTTCTCTATCTCTCCTAAAGAAGTTTAAGAATACCGGATAGCCATTGCTGTTCCCTAAATTAATTCCGCCTTCATCAGATAAAACACTATTAACGAATGGGAATACTGCTGCAACGGATGTTGAATGTATACTTCTGGATTTCTTAATAAGTGGGTCATATGCTGAAAGTTGTGTTCCAACATATGCATCAAATTGTTGCATAAATAAATCATCTGTCTTAAACCCATCTTCTGATAGTAATCTTTTTACACGTTTTTTTAGATTAACTCTTGATTTTGCTTTTTCTTCCGATGTTCTTCTATCATAAATTGTGATATATATGTTAACTTCAAATAATGTTTCGTTGTCACTTTGCAAGGTTGCTAAAACTTCAGATAATGTATCGATATGGTTGCTTAATTCAATAAGCTTACTTGTCTTGCCTGTTGCATTTCCTTGCCCTCTTAATTCATCTATTGCTCTATCTATACGTCTTACAGCTTGATACTTATCTACTGGCTTTAATTTCATAACCACCTTTGTATCCGGAATATCGAATAATCTATATCCCCAAGCATTATATACAGACATCGGGAAGTCTGTAATTCTTAAGTTATGAGTAACTATTCCGTCATATTCAATAGTACGTCCAAACATTTCAATTTTATTAGGTAAAATCCAGTCCATATAGTTTTCAGGTTCAATATTTTCAACTTCTCTTTCATCAAAGTTATAAGTGTAATTGTACTTTAAGAATATAGCCAATTCCTTATCATTTAACACTTTAACATTCATATTATTTGCTGTAAGAGATTCATATGCAAATTTTAATTGTTCCTCAATTAAGGTTTTGTCTGTGTCATATATTACAAGATAATGATACGACTTAATGACTTGCATTTCCTTGTTTATGTAATCAATATTTTCTCTACGCTTAGTTAATATTTCTAAACGAACGTTAAATTCTTCTTCTGTTAACATTCCATTAGTAAATGCATTTCTTAACTCTGCTATTTTTTGGTTTTCTGATTGAATATAGTCATCATAATTAACAGGTCTGTCAATCTTAACTAGATTTGCCGCTTGCTCACCTGATAAATTTCTTAAAATTGCACCAAACACTCTATCTATTAAGTTATTTTGTCTAAATTCACTATAAAACTTAAATTCAATTGGAGAAATTTCAATTACACCTGCAACATATTTTCCGTTAAAATCAATTAAGCCATTCTCTATTTTACTAAACGGTGTAATATCTTTTATGTCATATTCCTTCTTTTTAGCTTTTACATTAGGATTTTTTGCAAAATTCCTTCTATATGACAAATGTCTTATTATGTTATTTACAAGTACGTAAGTTTGATCCTCATCAATTTTAACAACTAAAATCACAAATAGCAATGTGACCGCTAGCATAAGCCAATACTTAAATGTAATATTGGATAAGAATAAGAATACAACAATCGTAACTCCTACTAATCCTATTAAAACATCTACCAATCCTACACCCTTAAATAACTCCATTTTTACTCTTGTGTTTTTTGGAATAATACGCATTTTTACATCCTCCCTAATTTCTACTACTTAGAAATAATATTCTTTTGCTCAATAGAAAGTCCTCCACTACTTCCCGTCGGTGCCACCTTAGACGCTCCACCCGTTGCTTCAGACTTGACAATATTAGTCACTTCTTGTGCTGCTCCAACCGCTACTTCTGCAATTCCCATCTCCGCCAATGCTGCTTGAGGGTCAATTAGCTTCATAAGTAAATTATGTGATTTAAATACTGCATAGCAACCTGCCGTTAAAAGTAAAATTATAAAGCCGGTATTTATAAAAGTATTTGTAGAAAAAATAATACTTCCATTTGTTATAATTGGTAATATTATTCCGACAAATAACTTCATCATTATAACCAAGCCAAAGCCTGAAACCAATTTAGCAATAAATAATTTTCTCCAATCACCGAATTTTTCGCCACCGTCAAGTGAAATCGTTGCGGCAAAGTATGGTGAAACAATAAATAGCAAAATTAAATCAAAAATTCTCGTAACAAACATAATAATCGCTAAAGCTAGCAGTAATATTATATATATACTTAAAATCATTCCGCCAAGCACCTTAAAATAAGAAAAATAGAAATACTCCGATGAATCGGCTGATCTTTCATATTTTGTATTGTTATTATAAAAAGATATTCTTGCTCTATCAGTAAATGATGGATTTCCTGAGCAATCTTCATAATCAGATGTTTCCTCACCAAATGAGAAAATCATAAATAACGTATTGCCGAAAGTTAAATCGGCTCCTCCTCCATTTATCGTCATTATATCATCAATTTTCAATAATACTGCTGAAGCAAGATTTACACTAACAATAACAAAAATCGGCACTACTACGTATGTTGCGAGACTTTTACCTATTCTGCCCAGCATAGGCCCTATTGATTTTTCTCTATCATCGGAGAAAACAGCCCGAGTAACACTAATAATCGCAAATATAAAGTTAAGTGCTATTCCCAATATAAACACGCCCCAGAATATTCTTCTGATTGTTGTGTCTTCAAACAACATATTTATAAAAATTGTGCTGTTTCCGTCAACCAAAATTGGCTTTGTTCCGGCAAAAATATTAAAAATATTCATAAGTGCATCAATAGTTCTAAGTAAAACTAGCAATAACTCGAACATCCACATTCTTGCCCAAAAAGTCACTATTTCAATATATAAATTAAATAATTTTTCAATAAGTCCACTTTGCTCTGTAAGAAGTTTTTTAAGTAAGCTCAAAAATAAATCAACTATTGGCTGAACTAAATTCATAAGCATTCTCACGAAAAATCCTACTGTATTTCCAAGACCGTCTGTTATTCGCTTTGATGCTTCCTCAATACTAAGTTCAGAGTCACTGTCTACTTCTATCTCAACATCTGCCGGATTTTTATCATACTGTTCCTTAGTAAGTCTTTCAATTGGTGTTATATACTTTTCTGTTTTTAATGAAAACTCAAGCGAACCTAAGCTATAATGTCCATCGTCATTATATATTTCAAAATAATGTGTTCCTGCCGGCAAATCAAAAGTCGTAGAAATCGTAACATAATCCAAACTTGTTTCATTATGTTCAATAGTTGAAAGTCCCGCATTGTTTAGCCGTATAACCAGCCTGTTACCGTCAGTCCCGTCAAACTTTCCAGTAGTTGTAAAACTATACGTACCCGACTTTTGAACAGAAATCCTATAATCAATAAAGTCTCCAGCATTCATATATACCGTATTTTCAGAAAATGTGCTTCCGTAAGAGCCATTATTCTCATTAACTTTTATTGTTCCCGGTACAGTTTTTCCATCACTTAGCGTCACACTTTTTAGTGAAAATTCGATAGTAGAAAAATCCCAATTATCTTTTAATGAGCACACTGATATTTTGTGCTTTCCGGAGGATAATGAAACATCAAAAGTCATTTTTTGCTCTGTATGATCTTTATCCCAAGGAATTTTAGTTGCCTCCACAATTTTCTCAGAATCACAGTATATTTCAAAATTATTATCTTCAGAATCTTCTGATGCCAAATTAGTAGCATTAAAATCAAGAGTATAGCTTCCGGGAGTAATTACATTTATCCCATAATCCCAAGATTTTTCATCAGAGTGATCTATATATCTAGATTTATGTATACTTAAATCAGTTTCATCAGTCTCCCCCTCAGCATATGAAGTAAAAGGTATCAAAATAAACGCCATAACAAAAAACGTCACAATTATTTTTTTAGCTATATTTTTCAACCTTCTCACCTCACTAACTTATTAAACGTTCCTACTAAAACTTATTTGTACTATCATTTTTTCCACTAGGTGTGGCTTTTTTCCAAGTATTATTCTTTGGAATAGATGTTGCAGAAGAACTGCTGCTTGGGGTACTTACATTGTTAGAAATACTGTTTGAACTATTAAAGCTATTGTTAACACTTGTAGAAGTGGTTTGATTTACTGCTGTTGCTGAAGTCCCGCCAGTAAAACTGCTATTTTGAGTCGTTCTATTAATTGTTCCTCTTTGCCAGTTTGATGCACTTTGACTCGAACTTGATTGACTACTACGGTTATTTTCTATTACAAAATCAGTTTTTCTTGCATTTCCACTTATAGTGCCATTTTCCCACGTTCTTCTATGACCACCAATTTCAATATTATTCTTATTCGTTCTATGTGCACCTATAGTAATATTTTTATTTCTTGATGTATTGTCAGATACACTCACTCTGTTAAATGTATTGAGATTAGGGTTTCTATTACTTTCCTTTGATGTTTCCCTAATCATATCGCCTTGTGTTTTTTTAGGGAAAGCCATCCCCTCGCCTCTTAATGCTCGCATTCCCATATTCTTAGCCGACATAACAAAACCAAAACCTGCTTGAGCTGTCGAACTTTCTGCATAAGATGCCTGAATATTCAATATCTGCATAAGTAGTGAATTTGACTTATATATTGCAAATGCACCACCAACTATGAATAATACTTTAAGTCCCATATTTACGAAGTTGATCGACGAAAGTTCTAAGTTAGAACTCATAATTATAGGTACAAGAATAATATAAAGTTTCATTCCTATCAGCATACCAAAACCCGAGAAAAGCTTTGCTATAAACATATTCCGCCACTCATTAAATTTTGCTCCATCGTCTAATGGAATTGTTGCCACGAAAAACGGAGAAGCAATATACAAAAGCATTACTTCAAAAATTCTGGTAATAAAGACAAATGTACAAATTATAAGCATAAGTAAAACAAACAAAGACATAAATAATCCCAATACTGTTTTAACTTGTGTAATATTAAAATCGCTTAATACATCTCCTGCATTCCAATAATCCTTTTTCCCTGAATAATAGTCAGCTCTTACCCCGTCAGTAAAACCTGCCATTGTATCATTATCGTTTCCATTTTTTAATGCTTCCGCCATTTCAGTCGCAGACATCTCCCCTGCTGAGTTTTCTTCTGCTTGTAGTGTTGTGGCTAAGAATAAAACCGTTCCGAGAGACGGAGTATCCATTCCTACGCTCATTGATAATATTTCATTCGTTTTCTTTATAACAATGTTTGTCATATTAAGTGCAAAAAGCGTGAAAAACGGAACTATTAAAAATGTAAGCCCTGTCTTCGCAATTGCACCTATTACTTTACCTACCGGCCTTTTACCGTCTAGGTCGGTAGTAGATTTCATAACTGCAATAATTCCAAATACTAGCGATACAGCAAACGCTAATAACGTAATTGACCAAAAAATCTTTGAAACGCCTGAGTTTGTAAAAAAGACATTGAGTAAAAAATCCGTACTTCTTTGGCCATCTTTTACAACCGTAACATCACTTACTCCCCCAAAAATGTTAAACGCATATTCTAATACATCTATAACTCTTAAAACTGCCACATACATATAATATGTCCTTATATGTATCCAAGCCATAAACAAATCGCCAATAAGCCCTAATATAGGCTCAACCAATGATTTAAAAAATGGTTCAAGTATAGGCATTAATACATCATTTATAACAGTATTAAGCACCGTAGATATAACTTTACCCACTGCATTTGTGACAGGCGTCACAACAGCATCAAAAATCGCACTCGTAATATCTTTAACGCTTATAAGTGGCAAAAATCTAAACATTCATCTCACCTCTTTACAGAATTTACTTCTTCAATAAATTACTAACACCGGAAGCTTTACCGATCGTTCCGTCTTTATTTCCTAATTTTCTTGCCATTCCACCATCGCGATGTGTGCCCAATTGGATGCGATCTTGTGACTGATTAAAAGCTTTATTTTCTCCTCCGCCCCTAAACGCATTGCTTTCCTTTTTTTCTTTTTTCTCAGTACCATTATTTTCACCTTTCATTACCATACTTCCGGCTGATTTTGCTGCATCTATGGCTACATTCTTTGCGTCCATTGCTAATGTAGCACCACCAGTAGCAACAGCTTTTACTGCTATTGTACCATACTTTATTCCAGCTCTTACTGCCCTTGTAGCTATTTCACTGGAAAGTCCTGCTTCTTGATAAGCTGCATTTATATTTACAATTTGCATAATAAGGTTTCCAGATTTATATGCAGCCCATAATCCACCAATCATAAACAAAGTTTTTGTAAGTAAATTTGCAAGTGAGCTTTGCGAAAATACAACTCTGTCAGACATAACAATCGGCGAAATTATAAAGAATAGTTTCATAACAATAACCATTCCAAATCCACCAAGTAATTTTGCAATAAACATTTTAGCCCATTCTTTAAACTTAGTTCCACCGTCTAACACAGTAGACGCGACAAAAAATGGTGAAGTTATATACAAAAGTAAAACTTCAAATATCTTAACAACAAACACAATTGCACATAAAACAATAATGAATATCATAACACTGCAAACTGTAAACGCTAATAGGTAATTTATTTTTTCAATTGCAAAGTCGTTCATTCCGTTTATCGCATAATCTTTTTTACCGGACATATATGGTGCCCTAAGTTCATCAGTAAGAGTAGCATTTACGTTATACTCATCATCCCGAGCCGCATCCATAGTAAATGTTAAAAATGTCAATGTACCTAAACTAGCACTGTTTTCACCACTTTGTGTAAGGGTAATAATTTCACTAGTTTTCCGTAGTACCGTGGATGAAAGATTAAGCAAAATTAAAGACATAAACGGTATTAAGAATAAAATAATCATTGCTTTACATGACATTCCAAGTATTTGACCAGTTGTTTGCTTTGCTTCTAAATTGCTCATATTCTTAATTATCGCTATAATTGTAAAAATAACTAAAATAGCTAATGCAATTAATGTAACTGACCAAAATACTCTATTTATTACATTATTTTTAAAAAATACATTAAGTAAAAAATCTTTACTTCCGTTATATGTAACATCAGAAATACCGGCGAAAATGTCAAAAACATTTTCAAGCAAATCCATGAACTTCAACGCCCCGGTAAAAATCGCGAAATTTATGGGGGTCCATATAGCATTGAGCACAGATATGACTAAATTAAATATCGGTTCTGCTATGTCTATAAGAAATTTTTCTATAAGTGGCATAATAGTACTTACCGCACTTTTTAGCAGTTCACTGAATTTAGTTAGCACAGCCTCTATAACAGGCTCTATAACAGCCTCAATAACTGGCCCTAGCACTTTATCAAATATAAATGTTATTACTTTCTCCGCTAGGTCTGTAATAAAGTCAGCTACTTCTTTTAAAGCGTCTACAATTTTATTCCATGCATTTTTTATCCAATTTCCAATTTTGCAGAAAAAGCAAAGATAAATAAGGAATTTAGTCAATGTATCCCCATCCTTTAACAGTTTTAATATACTCTCATATGTTTCTTTAGATATACTACATATCCAATCAATGAAATTATAATAACCACAACAATAGCAATAACTGTTCCGCTAGACAAGTTCATTGTGTAAAGTATTCTAAAAGTGTATTCATTTGTATTACCTGCTTCATCTTTAGCAATAACCGAATAAAGTCCTGCCTCTGAGAAAGCACCACCATACGGTCTTATTGTTTCGCCATCACAAGTGGCTGTATAAGTAATATCGCTTTCATACGTATCTATTACCACCGAGTCATATGTTGTAAGACCATTTACCACACCTTGAATTTTTAACATTGGCAAATTGGTTTTTAAAATTATTTCGGTGGTAAATTTTTTCTTTGGATTTTTTGTATCATATATAGAAAAAACATACTTACCATCATCGTTTAACGAAAAACTATTTAGCTTTTTTACATTTTCAATATTATTTTCATCAAAAATTATTGATTCAAATGCATAATCTTGAGGTAAATTGAATATATTTATATTGTTACAAGCTTTATTTATAATTCTAAACTTGAATTCAAACACTGTACCATTGGCCAAGCCCCATGCTTCGTCTGTAACAGTAACATCTGAATTTTTAGTCTCTGTTGCCTGCTCCGTCTCATTTTCATCACCTTGCATACTATCTAATGAATCAAGAGAAAAATTAAAATTTGAGAAATCAAATTTAAGGTCAGAAGCATTGTTTACGGTAATCGAAAGTTTATATATACCATCTTCATCAATAGCTTCTCCACGCGAATAATTGTACTTCTCTCCATTTCTTGTAAAACTGTATGCAACTTTGTCGGAAATATCGATGTATACCTCAGCATTAGTTATTATTCCATTTGGTACACTAGATGAAAAAACAGTATTTTTCGAAAGTGCATACCTATACATTCCTTTTTGGGCGTCATATGTACGCTCAACAGATTTATCCGTAACAGGTGGCGTACTTACTTCTTCCTCCACCATGACATTTTCAGTTTCATTTTCAGCATACGAAATGCTGTATCCCATAAAAATTCCATAAATTAAAAGTATAACAATAAATTTATTAATCCAATAGTATTTTTTCATTTACTCATCTACTTTCTGTTTTACAACAAAAACTGCAAAAGATTTTCAAAGTTGATTAAATTATCTTTTGCAGCATTGTCATTTTTCATATATCCACAGCAAATTAATTGCCAGATGTGGCTGAAGTCATCCATTGCTCAAACAATGGTAAGCTTACCTTTAAGGCTACTACTAAAACGAAAATTAGAACAAATCCAATTATTGCATTTTTTAATGCAGTCTTAGCCTTTTCTCTATCTTGTTGCTCTTCTGCCTTAGCAAGTTTAACTCCTAAAATAACGCAATAAATTGCACCCACAGCGCCGACTACGGCGATTAATGGTCCCATAACCATGTTAAGTAAATCTATTATTGGTTTAGAAACTCCTTCAAAAGGATTTACCTTAGTTAAAGGTAATAACATTGTTAAAAAGTTATTCATCTATTATTCCTCCTTTCATTCGTATTAAAATATATAATATAAATTTATTATATTATAAAATTTTATTTATTCCTCGTCTGAGTTTTCTTCTTCCTCACTTTGCTTTTCAGCTTCTTCTTGCCTTTTTAGGATAATCTGATTTCTTACATCTAAATCATAAAAAACTTCATCAGAGAAAAATACATTACTTCTTATCTCAGTCAAATCCATGCATCCCATTTTATACATAGGACACTTAAAGCTAGGTGTGAATTTTGTTTTTAATGGATAATTACCGAAAGTTACAATAATTGCATTTCCCATTTCTTTAGAATTATTAAGCTTTTGCAAGTCAGACGGATAAATAAGTGGTCTTGTCTGAACCTGAGTAGAATAATTTACTTGCCCACTCTTATCACCTGTTGAACCTGAAATGCTATTAGTTGTAACTGTCATATTTCCACAAAGTTCAGAGAACTCTTTACAAGTTCCTATATCATTAGAACCGATAAACATTTTTATGCCACAGTTACTCTTTACGATATCTGCAACAGTATCACCATAAACATTATTAAGTTGTGCATAAGACTGAACCACCATATTAAACCAAATTTTTCTGCTGCGTCCTACTGTAATCATCTTATCGAATTTTTCAATTTTAGGCATATTTCCGAATTCATCCAGTATAAAATAAACATTTCTAGGTAGTGACAAATCTTCACGAGCTGATGCCTTTTTAATTAAAGCCTTATATATACATAATATAAATACCGCTGCGAGCCCATGCCTTGTATCCTTTTCATCAGGTATTTTCATAAATAACGCTGTTGGTTGGTCAGCAAAATCATCCGGATTAATATCTGTCGCTGAAGTTAGTGCACAAATTCCTTCATCATTAAACATAGACATTTTATCAAATGCAATTGACATATAACTTGATAATGTATTATCCGCTGCACTTAAAACCTGTCGACTTAGAGTTACTGCCTTCGATAACTTATTTCTGCCTTGAAAATATCTTTTTAAAGTAGCAAAGTTATCTTCTGAGTTAGAAATTGCCTTATTTACATTAAAGAAATTAAACTTCTCTTTTGTCATACCAAGTTCAGGATCTTCTGAATCCTCTAGCATCGCAAGCAATGTGGACATTATTATAGACTTAGCACCTTTTTCCCAAACAGGGTCATCCTTCGACTCAATCGGGCAAAGTACACTTACCAAATCGTTTAAATCTTCATATATTTCATCATATATCTTTTGTCTTTTACTCTTTACAACTGCTAAAACTGATTTCTTATTAGGATATGCCTTCCCTTCATATTCAAACCAAAAAGCTTCAAAACTATCAGTAGGAGCTGTAAGCTCTAACCCAGAATCAACAGGACTATCACCACGGCTAAAAATTCCTTTACCATAAGAAACATATTCTTGATACCTGTCGTAAATATCTTCAAGCGGATTCCATCTATATGAAGAGTATGGATCTCTTAAATCCAATACCATAACTTTATATCCTTTTTCCTTAAGCTTTTGACTATGCATTTGGAAAAGTTCACCCTTAGGGTCAGTCATAATCATTGAAGAACCGGCAGATGATTCACCTAAAATCTGTATCATCGGATTTATAAATGTAGTTGTTTTACCACTTCCGGTCGCACCGATTATAAGTCCATGCATCGGAGAAGATAAATTAATCTCCATATCTTTTCCATTTACAATAGCTCTAACAGGAACACCATCTTTCTTTACTGCGTTTAATTTACTGTATTTATATGGTTTAAACAAGTCATCACGTTCTTTATCTGTTAAAAATCTTGAATTTTCTAAAGCTCCCTCTACACCTTTTGCTTTAGTTTTTAACATCCTCTTAGATTTCTTTGTTGCATCATTTGAAAATACAAAATATAGTACCACCATCAAAGCAATTAAAAGCAATCCATATCCATATGTATTTAATTCTAAAAATAATTCCGGCTTAAAAAGTGTGGCATATTCTTTAGTCTTAAAAGCATTTATGGTAAGTTCATAATTTTCAAGTAACATTCTAAGTGAATATCCCAAAACAGTGGATACAAATATAATTGCTATGCCCCAATTCCTTATTTTCTTTAAAATATTACCCATATTCTGTTACCTCGCTTTTATGCCAACCTATTTTTCTTTATCTATTTTTATTTCATTATCTTTTCCTTTATTCTTATCTATTTTCGTAACAATTACATCTTCAAGCTCGTCTAAGCTAACCGGTATGCGTGCTAAATGACTGTTTTCTAATTTTTTTTTCTTATTCATACATTCTTCATATAATTTTTCTTTTATATCTGTTTCCTCAGAAAAATCATATTTTTTATCATTTAACATCCAACACACCACCTTTCATATATGTATACGATAGATTTTATAAATAAGCTCAAATATGCAAATGTTTTTTGATTTTTTCTATTCCACGTAAACATATAGTGGAAACAGTACTTTCATTTATACCTGTAACACTTGATATTTCTTTATTTGACATATTAAAAAAATATTTAAGTGATAATAATTTCCTTGTTCTATCATCGATTTTTGTTAAGACTTCATACAAAGCTTTTCTATCTTCGTTCTCTATAATGTTTTTCTCTAATTCATAATCAACTGGAAGTTCAATCGGATTATCTTGGTCATCTACCGACATTTCTATTTTTTGCTTTCTAAAATAGTCTACAACACTATTTCTAGCAATGGTATAAAGCCATGTGTTTAAATTGGCTTTCGATTCATCAAAAGTATCAAGTTTAGTCAATAATTTTATAAAAAATTCACTCGTAAGATCTTCTGCAATTTCCTTATTTAGCACTTTATAAAACATAAAGTTATACATTTTTGAAAAATACTCTTCATATACTCTTTCAAAATCGACCAAATCCGTCACCTTCCCATACACAATGATACCGAAATTAAAACTTCTTGTCAATATATGAAATTTTTTAAATTGCATTAAATATTATATTCTAGTATGTCCCGCAACATTTAAACTGAAAAAGTAGTGATAAAAATTAATCACTACTTCTCCTCACATTATTTGCCCAATTCGTTCATTTCTTTACTTTTTGCTACTGTTGATTTATCCATATGTGTTACTTGTACTAAACTTCCAGAAAGCTCATCTAATGATACTTCTCTACGTGCCGGTGCTTCTTTTGCTCTTTCCATTTGCCGCTTCTCCTTATCCAATCTGTATTCATCATAATGTTCAGGCTTTACCGGAAGTTCTTGTTTATCTGCACGATGTTTCTCATTATACGTTTCTATCCTCTTAACAGTTTCATCATACTCAAGAACAATTGCATCATGTTTCTGCTCTAGTGAAACTTTTGACAAAGAAACTTCTTTCTTAATTTCCTTATAGTATGAGCTTTCTTCCATTAATGGAATAGTTTTTTCGCCCCAATCATCAGACTTTACAATTTTAGCCTTTCCCGCATCTACATGTTCTAAAATTTGATTTCTTCTCTCAATAATAGCCTCAACTTCTTGATTATTAAGCAAATCCCCCATAGTGTACTCTATTTGCTCAGGTGTAAGTTCTCTTAAAGACTGTAATAAATTCTCATCAATAGCCTTAAGTTCTCTAATCGGCGTCATTTGACCTTTCCATCTGTTTAAGTTAATATTGCCAAATGACATATCATTATCGATTCCTTGTAACCCTGTAATTATATACTTTCCATTTACAGAATTAGGGGCAACTTGATAAAAGAAATTTCCACCATGCCTATCTATTTGGCCACAAAGCATATCAAATACTTGCATTCTATTAACATCTCTTTGTAAACTTGGTGCCGTAAAATCAAACTCTTTATCAGCCATAAATTCCATTCCGGCTTCGCTCCTACTATCATATCCTGTTGCCGTAGCCATAAAGGAACCTTCCATCTTAACACCATTATCTATAACAGTAACATTTTCAGAGAAAGCCACGTTTTGACCCATTTGAAGCATATGTGCCATTCTTGAAGTAGCAACATTTCGTTTACTCATTTCAGAATCCGCTTCAATACCGGCTGTTTCCATTGCAGTCTCTTTCATATTGTTTGCTTTGCTTATTTCTTTATGATAATCAACAATAGCTCGAATCTCCTCTTCATTAAAACTACTAATTTCTTTACCAGCTATAGTAGTCAAAGAGGTTATAATCTGCTGGTTACTTTTATTTTCCACAACACTTGGGTCTTCCGCCGCCCGTAACATTCCGCTCGCCTTCATTTTTTCAAATATTGCTTTCTTTTCCTTCTCAAATTTTGCACGTTCTCTTGCCACAACTACTGCTGTATCTTCTACTTTTTGCTTTCCTGTAAAAAATCCGTTTCTTCCCATATAGTCGAATCTAACTCTTTTACTAGCACCTGCACCATAAACTTTTTTATTAGTTTGGTTTGTTATATCCACGACATTGCTATTTCTAACTTCATCAACAATGTCACTTAATTTTTTACCTTCCTTTTTTAAAGCTTCTACCTTTATAGGATCCCTTAATTCCTCCGGAATAGAATTTAAATTAGCAATTTCCTGTATCATGCTAAATCTCGCTTTTCCTTTTGAAGTTATAGGATTTTTTCTAGAAGCCAAATATAAGTCGGCTTTATTTTTTAATGCTTTAGCTATATTGTATAATTTTTTTGCACTTTCTTCCGTAATCGGTTCATTCATTTGGTCTGTATAAGACTGCATAGTATTTACTACATCTTGATATAAGTCACTGTTTTTTCTCCATCGTTTACTCGACTTTATACTATCAAACAATTTCAAAATTCTTCCCATAATAATTTCCCCCTCATGTCTTTTCCTTAAAAATATATTCCATTACCTACATCAATATATACGTTAATTATTAAAACACAGCTCATATTTTTAGCAAACAATATTTTCAACCACAAACACTTCTACACTTCTACTCTTTCCCTTTAGTGGTATTTCTCCGATAGATGATGCCACTATTCTACCACTTAATGTCTCATACACATCTTTACTTATAAGGATTTGTCCGGGTTTCGCATTTGATTCTAAACGTGCTGCGGTATTTACTGTATCACCAATTGCTGTATAATCCATTCGTTTTTCTGTTCCAATGTTGCCAACAACCGCCGGGCCACAATTAACACCGATTCCGAAGCTTATTGTTTTACCGAATTTAGCCTGTAATTTCTTTGAAAGTTCTTCAGAACCTTTTGCAATGTCCCATGCAGTTTTTACCGCTTTAAATATATAATCATCTAGTGGTAAAGGTGCATTAAATATAGCCATTGTTGCATCTCCGATAAACTTATCTAGAGTTCCCTCATTATTAAATATACTAGAACTTGTAAGACTTAAATATTCGTTCAATATCCCCACAACTTCTTCAGGAGCTAATGCCTCCGACATAGGCGTAAACCCTCTAATGTCTACAAATAAACACGCAATATCAGTTTTCTTTCCGCCAAGTTCTATATTATCAATTCCGTCTTTTATAATCTTATCCACAACTTGAGGTGCAACGTATCTCTTAAATGTCCCCTCAACCTTTCTTTTCTCTAAGACAGTTTTAACATATTTCTTCACAATAAAAGCAATATAAATAAGTATTATGAATAATGGTATGCATAATACCTCAGATATCTTTCCGGCAACATGGTAAAGTGCACATATATACCCCCAGTATCCGATAACACAAATTGCCATTGCTATAAAAGATTTTTTTAAACTACTTTTCTCAAAAATAATTGTTAAACCAAAAACAATGACGCCAATTATAATACATTGAATCCACTTTGGAACATACGTCTTAAAATCACTATTTAATAAAGTATTTATTATATTTGCCTGTATTTCCACCCCATACATTTGCTCATTATGGTCGATTGCTGCTATATAGTTATCCATAAGACCGGACGCATATGGTCCTATTAAGACTATCTTGTTTTCAAAAATATCCGGATTAATTTCTCCATTAAGTACATCTACAAATGAAAACCCATCAGAAAATCCACCGGCTTTGGCAGAAAATGGAATGTAAAACTCGCCATTTGTATTTACCGGAATATCATAGTTCACATTTTTTTCCGTTTTCTCAGAAAACATCTTATAAACTTCAAATGCGAAACTTTTCATTTCTTCGCCACTAGGTAATTTTATAGAATTTATGCTTCGCCTCACTATACCGTCATCATCTACTCTTGTATTAAGATGACCGTATTTAACGGCATTCTTAAGTTCATCATATGGTTCTTCTACTTGTTTTATGTAGTTATTGTCCAAATAAAACGTACCATCTTTATCGATTTTTAACTTAGAATCAAAATTAACCAAACTACCTGTAACTACATTTTCTCCGTTCCTACAAGCCTCTACTAATGCATCATCTGCTTCTTTGGTTGTATTTCCAAAATACATAATATCAACGCCAATTGCAGCAGGTTTTACATTTGCATCTGAATTTAATATATTAATAACATCTGCCATATATGTTCTCGGCCAAGACTGAAAAGGACCAAGCTGCAAAAGACTTTTTGAATCTATTTCAATAAGTGCAATATTTCCGTCTAATACACTCTCTGACTGAAAGAACATATCTGATAAATTGACTTCTACTCTACTTAGCACACCACTTAAGAAAATAATTATAGACATAACCGCACACAAAGTGCAAACAAAATACTTCTTTATATGTATCATCCCCTAAATAAGTTATACTCCTGTTATAGGTAGTTGTATTGTGTTACTAACCACTAATTCATTAAATACCGACGCCAAATTTTCAACAGTGTCAAAGTATCTTAAACTATCTATGCGTTTTTCCATCTCAGACTCTGTACTTTCCGGGATCATACCATTTTCCACTTTCATTTTTCCTTCTTCATCTAGTTTATTGTATCCGTCAATATTTAATGCTGAACTATATCCACTCGCAAATTTAACAAAATCATCAAATCCAGCATCAGAATTCACTTCTAACCAATTCATTAGTATCTCCCATGTCAACTGAGGCTTAGAAGATTTTGAACTGCCTGAACTCTTTCCGGTAACGGACCTGTTAACTGTACTACTTTTCTTATTTTCTGTTTTTTCTTTATTAGCTATTTCACGAGCGGCTTCTAGCTCCTCCACCTTTTTATCACTTATTTCCTGCTCATTAATCGAATTTTCTTTTTCCTGCTCAACAAAATTTTCTACATTTAATTCTGTTTTTTCCATTATCTCATTAGCCAAATTACCATCTTTAAGTATCTCTCTGAGTACCATAGATGGAATTTCACTACCATCTTGTTTCAATTTAGATAGTTGCAAATCTACATTTGAAATCGCCTGTTCACCAGAATTAATATATACTTTCTTATTTGCTCCAATAGCCTCTACCTTACCTGTATATATCTGAGTCCTTGCTCCGTTATCATTTACAATGACACAACCGCTTGTACCCCTAATTCCCATGGACATTGTCGGAGTAGAAATCTCTAAACTTTCATTACTATCTAAAGGCTTAGTAACATTAAAAAATAATTCTCCGGAGATAACTGTTATTTTATTAGAAAACCAACTTTTCTTAATCTTTATTTCCGTATTCGCACCAAGCTTTACAGCCTTTGTATCGTCAAGAGAAAAATATGCTTCTGAATCACTTAATGTTTTTACAGTATATCCGTCAAAAACTCTCATTTTTTCAGTTGCACTTATTTTTTTCCCACTTCCACTTTTTACTTCTACAGTACCTGTATACATTTCAAGCCTTATTGTTTTTCCCTTTGCCACTTCTGCTGCAAAAGAGATATTGGTAATTACCATTATAAAAACAGTAAATAAAGCAATCTTATTTAATATCATTTCTATTTCACCTCCTCTATGTCTATTACAATAACATTATTTTTCACTGTATCAGTAACATATAGCTTGTTTTCGTCAATCATTAACCCAACAGGACTTACAATTTCAATCTCATCATTTTTAGACAATCCGGCAATTGTATAAACATTTCCGTCTTTATCTATTTTCCTTATTACAGAATTTCCTGTATCTGCAACATATATGTTTCCTTCTCCATCTATTGCAATGTTCTGTGGGAAATTAAATCTAGCGTTCTCTGTTGTTCCGTCAATGTAATCTCCTATAATCTCATTAGAATCATCATATTTTTCATCTCCACCACCTGCAATAGTAGAAACTTTTCCGTTTTCAATTTTTCTTATTCTTTGGTTACCACAATCTGCAACATATAAAACTCCACCTTTTAACGCAAGTCCCATAGGTCTGTTAAACATTGCTTCTTTTGCGTTTCCGTCTTTATATCCGCCCTCGCTTGATACTACTCCTGCATATGTAGTAACATTATCATTTCTATCTATTTTTCTTATAACGTTGTTGCCTGTGTCAGCAATATAGACTATTCCCTTACTTGTAGCCACAATTCCGGTAGGATTATTAAATAACGCCTTAGTTCTTTTCCCGTTCTTGTAACCCCCACCTATATTTCCGGCATATGTAGAAACCTTGCCTCTCATAAAGTATCTTATTAAGTTATTATTTGTATCTGAAATTAGTAATCCGGTTTTTGGAGTCGCTAAAAATGAAGGAGCATCGAATTTAGCTTTATTTCCATCAGCAAAACTTCCAATAGCAACTTCAAATTCGTCTCTTGTATCAGAATTTCCAGCTACTGTAGAAACTATATTTTCCTTAATCTCTCTTATTGAATTATTTTTAGTATCTGCCACATAAATAGCATCTTTATACTTTATAATGCCTGTCGGAGCAAAAAAACTTGAATCACTTAATTCTCCATCGTTTAAAGTTGATATACCATTTCCGGCATATATAGTAGTCTTGTTTCCTTCAAAATATCCTTTACTTACCACCTTTTCTAACATTTCGGATGCTTCTTCTAATGTTACAGTTGATTTTGCATTAAAATATCCGTTTGAATCTAAATTCATTATTCCAAAATTAATAGCAATATAAATATAATCATTTGCCCATGTCGGTATATCAGTATCCGCAAATTCACAAGGCGATGTAGAATATATTCCTAAAGCTTTTGTCATTATTACGGCAACCTCAAGTCTTGTAATTTCCCTTTTGGGCTGTAAGTAAAATTTATCGGACACATTCTCTCCATTTATAATCTTTTCATTAGCCAATGAATAAACATATTTTTTATATCTAGGTTCAATTTCCTCGTCATCCTCAAAAATATAGTTTAATTCAGCACCTGCATTTTTGCCACTTATAGAACCCACCATGGCAAAAAAGTCTTCTCTTTTAATAGAATTCTCAACTTCGATTCCATCCTTTATGCTTATGTATTCTGCCTCGAAGTTGTTCGCAAAAGCGTTTCCTGTCACAATTGCCAAAAAAACTACCGCGCACATCCATTTTTTCATTTAAACTCTTCCTCCTTATCTAATTTTCTTTCTTATAATCAAAACATTTTTGCTGTCTTCATATTTATACTCAATATCATCCAAAAACTTCTTTGTCATGAAAATTCCCAAGCCACCAATCTCTCTCTCATCTATCCCCTTAGATATATCCGGGTCAATTCGCCCAAGTGGATTGTAAGGTTTTCCCATATCTTTAAATTCAACTTCAATCATAAAAATATCCTCTTTTATGTTACAATTTATCTCCACCTCACCCTGTTCATCATATGCATAGCTTGAAATATTCACAAATATTTCTTCAACGGCAATATCTAACTTAGTTTTTAATTCATTGGTATAAGGCAATTTCATCAATTCTCCATTGACAAATTCAATTACTTTATCTAAATTCGTTTTGCTTGCTTCAATAGTCAAATTAGACATATTCCTGCCTCCTTTAGCTCCTTCTAAACATAAGCATTGTAATATCATCTGACTGTTCTATGCCAAAACTATGTTTATCAATTTCAGTGTGCACATCTGTCAAAATATCTCTGACCGCCATTTTATTATATGCTTTAGTTTCAAATAATCCTAGTAACCTTTCATCAGAAAACAGATCATCATTTTTATCTTGTGCCTCTGTGACCCCATCTGTGTACATAAAAATCATGTCGCCTTTGCCAAGTTGCATTGTGCTTTCCTTGTATTTAATGTTTTCCATACCTGCAAGAACGAATCCGGGCTTTGCTTGAATGAACTCAGCACTGGTTCCTTCTTTCAAAATAATCGGCAAATTATGACCCGCGTTTACATATCTAAATTCTCCGGTCTCGATATTTAAAATCCCCATAAAAGATGTAACAAACATATTGGCATCATTGTTTTCACACAATTCATTATTTGCATGTTCAAACACCTCATTTACCGAAATATTTAGCTTAGCGTAATTTTTAATTACCGTTTTTGCCATAAGCATAAATAACGCAGCAGATATTCCCTTCCCAGATACGTCAGCTATAAGCATACAAATATGTTTATCGTCCACTTTAAATATATCATAGAAATCGCCGCCAACCTCTTTTGCAGGAGTCATCGTAGCACATATTTCTATTCCTAAATTGTCAAATTTCTTAGGTAATGAACTTTCTTGAATTTTTTTAGCAATATCAAGCTCTGACTTTAATCTCTGCTGTTCAGAAATAACATTAGTCAAGTTTGCATACAATGTCTCCATAAAAACCGCATAACAATCCGGATTCTTTTTTACAACATCATTAAATAAAGTTCTAGAAATCCTTACAGCTTGAAGTGGTTCATCCGCTCTTACTGTAGCCGAACGCTTTTTGCCGGAAATAAGAGCCATCTCGCCAACAAACCCACCACTTTTCATTTTTCCGATTATTTTATTACTGCTACTTAGCACGGTTGCACTTCCGCTTATGATTATATACATTCCGTCTTCAGCTTCGGCACCGTATGTAACTATATTCTCATCTTTATTAAACTTACAATATTCAAGCAGTCTAATTAGTTCCATTGCTCCATTAGAAATTTTAGAAACATCCGCTATTCCAAAAAATTTCTGCACAGAAACATTATTTATTAAATCATTAAATTCCATATTCTCACCTTTCATATATACGTTACATTTTGGACACTAGCTCACCAAACAATAAATATTATTAGTAAAATTACTGCATAATGCAACAATTGGTCAATGGCATAATATAGTTTTGAATTGCTTGGATTTTTTGTGTTCAATATTCCCTTGATTAGGTCTATAATAAAATGAGAAGCAAAGATTAGCATAAGTAATGCAAAGCTTATTTTATTCAAATAAAAAAATACACACCAAAAACAAAAAGTGTATATTATACAATGCACAAATAAATGGTAATAATTCTTTGATTTTGTAGTTGCAATATACTCACCTTGGAAAACATAATCACCAAACACATGTGCCACTATAAACAAAAAAATCAATTCTAAATACTCCATCTTCCACCTCCAAAAAACAATTATTTTTGCATAAATATTTTATCATATTATTTTATGTGATGTATACACAAAAATATTAATTTGTAGCAATATTTAAAATTGACTTTTTATCTCTATTCATTTTGTTAACCGCATTGACCATTTGGGACAGGTCAGAAAATGCTAATAGCCACAGTTTGCTTACTTAGCGAATTGTAGCCATTTTTTACCTTGACCAAAAAGAACCGTCCCTAATGGTCACACAAAAAAATTCCCGCCTATGCCGTTTATCAAGGATATTTCGGAACCTGCATGTGCAGGTGGGTCTCCTCCTATGTATCTCACGTTTCCCGTTCCGCGAAACTCGCGAGGGCCTACAATCGATACATAAAGTTTCGGAATCCCATATAAAATGTGTTGGTTTGAAATAATCCTTATCCTCGTACATCGCAGGAATTTTCTGTTTCTATACTGTTATTCTAACATATTCTCAGTAGCTTTTCAATTGGAAAATATCGACTAAAAAATCTTGTCTATTATCTTTTTATACAAACTTATATACTTATCTGACACTTTGTGCCAAGAGAAATCTTCTTCCATTCCTGAGACTACGATTTTCTCCCAAACATCAGGCATATTTTTATAAACAGAAATAGCTCTAACTAAAGTTTTCATAAGCATTCTTTCACTATATTCTTTAAATGAAAATCCATTTCCTTCTTCTTCTTCTATTTTAAAATCTTTGACTGTATCATTAAGTCCACCGGTTTGTCTTACAACTGGTACACTTCCATATCTAAAAGCAATTAATTGACCAAGTCCGCAAGGTTCAAACTTAGAAGGCATCAAGAACATATCCGACCCAGCATAAATTTTATGTGCTAAAGTATCGTTAAATTCAATATTGGCCGAAAACTTATTCGGATATTTTTTCGCATATTCTCTAAATAAATCCTCATAGTGTGGATCGCCAAGACCTAGCACAACAATCTGGACATCAAGTTTAATTAAGTCTGGTAAAATTTGCTCTATCAGTTCAAAACCTTTTTGGTCGCAAATTCTCGTAACCATCCCAATTAATGGCGCATTAGTTTTTTGAAGTCCAAGTTCATCCTGTAGTTCTCTTTTATTTATAGCCTTATTATGAAGTGTTGTAGAATCAAAATTCTTATATATTCTCGTGTCGGTTTCTGGATCATAATGCCTTGTATCTATTCCATTTACAATTCCATATAAATCATCTTCCTTGCTCTTTAAAAGTCCATTCAGCCTTTCGCCATATTCAGCAGTTTTTATTTCCTTTACATATGTTTCACTTACTGTATTTATAAGATCAGCATATAGAATTCCAGCCTTCATAAAATTAACTTCGCCATAAAATTCAAGTTTATCTGATGTGTAAAAACTATCATCAAGCCCCATAACTGGAAGTACCCCCTTACCAAAATTCCCTTGGTATTGGAGATTGTGAATTGTAAATAGAGATCCTATCTGATTATAAAACACATCATCTGCGTACTTTTCTTTTAAATAGAGCGGTATAGGTCCGGTTTGCCAGTCATTGCAATGAATTATATCAGGCTTAAATCCTATCTTTGGTAGCATTTTTAACACTGCTTTATCGAAAAAGCAAAATCTATCTGCGTCATCTCCATAGCAATATATGCCCGGTCTATCGAAATAATGGTAGCTATCTACAAAATACACCGGTATAGAATAATGCTCTGAATTCTCTTCAAAATTTAGAGAACCTTCTCTCACAATTGCTGTCTCCTGTTTCCCTAACATTTCAACTGGGAAATCTGTAAGATAACTCATTTTTGTAGAGATACATTGGTATCTCGGCATAATAATTCTAACATCATGTCCCATAGCCTTTAGAGCCATAGGTAAAGCACCCGCAACATCCGCAAGTCCTCCTGTTTTTGCGAAAGGTTCTACTTCCGCTGAAACCATCAAAATTTTGAGTTGTTCCATTTTTATCAAATCCTTTTTTTATATATTTATACTTTTATCTTATGTCAAAAATAATCATCCGTTTAAATATCGGTTTATTTTTTATATTTTGTTATAGTTTTTTTACAACACAATTCCACTAAACTTTTCTTCCACCTTTTTATAAAGTGGTTCAAACTCAGGTTTACTTGCCTTTTTAATAATTTCCTTAGCTACCCTACTTGATTCCTCTAAAATCATTTTATCAGCGAAGATATTTGCAATTTTGAATTCTGGTATCCCATGCTGCCTTACTCCGAAAAACTCGCCTGGTCCTCTAAGTTCCAAATCCTTTTCAGCAATTTTAAATCCGTCATTCGTTTTGGTCATTATCTCCATGCGTTCTTTAGTATTTTTAGAAAGCTTGTAACATTTTAATATACAATACGATTTTTCACTACCTCTACCAACTCTTCCTCTTAACTGATGTAATGCTGCAAGTCCAAATCTCTCGGCATTCTCTATAATCATAAGTGTTGCATTAGGAACATTTACCCCCACCTCTATAACAGTAGTAGAAATAAGTATATCCACTTCACCGTTTTTAAACCTATGCATAATCACATCTTTGTCTTTTGAGTTCATTTTTCCATGCAAAATTTCGATATTGTAGTTTGGGAAAATTTTTTTATAGCATTCATAAACCTCGACAACATTCTTTAATTTTACTTCTTCTTCGCCATCTAAACTTTCTTCTTGTTCCTCAATTAGTGGACATACGACGTAAGCCTGCCTCCCCTCATCTATTTCTTTCTTTATAAAGCCATTAAGTCTTTCTTCGAGAGTTTCTCCTATCAAAAATGTTTCGATAACCTTTCTATTAGGTGGCAGTTCGTCTATTACTGAAATGTCTAAGTCCCCATAAAGAATTAATGCAAGTGTTCGTGGAATTGGTGTGGCAGTCATAATTAACACATCAGGATTATGCCCTTTTTGCGTAAGTTTGCTCCGCTGATTTACTCCAAATCTATGCTGTTCATCAGTAACAATTAACCCAAGCTTGTTAAACACAACATCATCTTCTAAAAGTGCATGTGTTCCAACAACAATATCCACTTTTCCATTCTCAATCTTCTCTTTTACTGTCTTTTTTTGTTTCGCCGTAAGTGAACCGGACAATAATTCCACACTTATACCGTATTTTCCAAAAAGTCTTGTAAACTCATTAAAATGCTGTTCAGCAAGAATTCCGGTAGGTGCCATCATAACAGCCTGATATCCGTTTTTAATAGCATTATATATGGATATCGCCGCAACAATTGTTTTTCCACTTCCAACATCTCCTTGAAGTAATCTATTCATTGCTTTATCACTATTCATGTCAGAAAATATGTCCTTTATTACTCGATTTTGAGCATTTGTAAGCTTAAAACTCAGATTATCTATAAATTCTGTTACTTCATCACATATATTAAACTTAATGCCTTTTTTACTTGAATTATTACTATTTTTTAATTGCATAAGCCCTAATTCAAGTAATAAAAGTTCATCAAACACAAGCCTATGCCTTGCCTTTATATATTCATCTTTAACCGTTGGAAAATGAATTGAATAAAGTGCACTATTTATCTCTTCTAAATCGTTGTTAAGCCGTATACTCTCCGGCATATATTCTTCTATCTTTCCATTTCCCTCATCCATTACATTCTCTATTGCATTTCTAATAGCAGTCTGTGAGAGACCATTAGTCGAAGGATATACACCTAATATTTTACCTGTATTTTTGCTGCCCTTATCATCAAAAATAGGATTAACAACTTCAATTCTGTTAACAGTCCGTTTAATTTGACCATAAAAAGTATATGTAGCACCGGTTTTAAGAATATTTTTAACATATGTAGCATTAAACCAAACAAGACTTACCGAACCGGTTTCATCTACTGCATTAGCCTTTATCATAACCATATTTCCTCTCGGACGGACTATAGTAATTTTTCCGCTTATAGTAGCACAAAAAGAAGTTTTTTCTTCATCTACCAGTTCAAAAATCTTCTTTTTTTCAGTTCTATCCTCATAATCCCTAGGAAAATGAAACAGCAAATCCCTTATCGTATATATTTTCAAATTATTAAAAAGTTTCTCGCGAGAAGGCCCAACACCTTTTATATATCTTATTGAATCGTTTAATGATAATTTCATAACGTATCTCCTTAGAATGTATTATATAAAATTTTCGAGTTAGTGTAAAGGAGCCAAAAAACACAAGTAATTTATAAACAAATCACTTGTGTTTTTTATCTAATTAGATTGCACTCTCCCATCAAATATTTCTTTCAAAACTCCCTTATTATAAATTCCACCAAAAACATTCTTCAAAATAATTAGTACGATTGGACCTGCGATTAATCCTAAGACACCAATTAGCTGAACCCCAGTATACATAGCTATTAGCGTAAGTAACGGATATATACCAATTTGTGTACCAACGATTTTAGGTTCAATTAACTGCCTTACTATTGTTATAAATAAATACAAACCCAAAATTCCAAATGCTAGTGGATAATTTCCCATTATTAGTAATATTATTCCCCAAGGAATTAAGACTGTACCGGTTCCAAGTATTGGTAAAGCATCAATAATCGCAACAACAATTGCAAAAACTAGTGCATATTTTATTCTAAAAATACTAAATCCTATAAACAATTCACAGAAAGTTATTGTGATCAAAATTCCCTGTGCCTTTAAGTACCCACCCAAGGCACTAAATAAATCATTTACTATTCCCTCAACCTTAGCCAACCATTTTAATGGCAAGTGTTTTTCTAATGAATCCGAAATAAACTTTGTATCTGAGCTTATGAAAAACGTTGAAAGCAATGTAATAATCGTATAAATCAATGCGTTTGGCAAGTTAACAACAAAGCTAACAGCGAAGTTACCAGCTGAATTAATCAATTCAGATAATGAAGTCAAAAGTGTATTAACAATATTCAAAACTGTGCTTTGTATTCCGGCAATTAATTCCGGAGACAAATCTAAGTTTTGATAAAAGAAAGTAAATCTTCCTACTTGAGTAGAAATCGTATTATACAATGTTGGGAAAATGTAATTCGTCTGTGCAGACAATGCGATTACTTCTCTTATAACTGCAGCAATAAACCAATAGCAAATAGCCCCAACCGCTCCTACGAAAGCTAATATGCACATAATTACCGCCACTATTCTAGGGAATTTAAACTTTTTAGCCAAAACCTCTACCGGTCTTTCGATTATCTTAGAAATTATATATGCAATCACAAACGGTAAAAAGAATATTGCAAGTCTTAATCCCAATACTACGCCAGCTAAGACTAAAATTATTGTAAGTAAAAACTTAAACATTTTCCTGTAATTTATTCTTAACTCTCCTTCCACATTACCACCCCTAAACTATATATTTTTTCTGCCAATTATATCGGACTATTTACCTAAAATATGTACATCATTTTTCCAAATATGGCCTTATCATTCTAAAAATCTTCTCATCAGCATTTTCCTTTTTTATATCATTTGGTCGCTTTTTGTTTTTAAGCATTTTTTCTATTAAAGAATTCAACTTTTTCGCGTTCAAATCCTTTTCAAGCAACATAATTCCACCACCATTTTCTTCAAAAGCCCTTGCGTTACACTCTTGATGGTTTTCAGCAGCAGTCGGAAGTGGAATTAAAATCCCAGGCATTCCGGCAGCCTCTAATTCACTTATCGTAAGTGCTCCTGCCCTAGCAACTACAAGTGAAACTCTAGAATACATATATGGCATATTATTTATGTATGGAAGTAACTCAACTTTCCTCAAGTCTTTTATTTGACTTTTAACAGAGTCAAAATTTTTTTCGCCAGTTGCATAAATTAACTTATATTCAAATTTATAATTATTAACTAAGTCAATTATCGTATCATTTATAGCTTTTGCGCCTTGACTCCCGCCAAAAACCAACACTGTATTATTCTCATCAGTTTTCTTCACACCAAAAAAATCTTGGCTCACAGGATTCCCCGTTACAAAAACAAACTTGCTCTTAAACTCTTTTTTAGTTCCTTCAAAACCTAAAGCAATTCCATCAGCAAATTTTCCTATAAACTTATTTGTTTTTCCTGCAATAGAATTACTTTCATGAATAAACACCGGTATCCCAAGTATTTTTTTAGCTACAAACAGAACTGGTGCACAAACATACCCACCCATTCCAATTACTACTTTAGGCTTTAATTCCTTTAGTAACTTACGAGCCTCGCATATTCCTCTAGTATTAGCAAATATAGACTTTGCAAGTTTTATTGGATTTTTAGATAATCCTTTAGAGTGGATAAACTTAATATCATATCCAGCTTTTGGCACCAATTTTCCTTCCAAGCCATACTCAGTACCTATAAAAGTAATTTTTGCGTCAGGATAATATTTTTTTATTATGTTAGCAATAGAAATTCCGGGATTTATATGACCGGCAGTCCCTCCGGCTGCAATAACAACATTCATTTCACTATTCTCCTTTAAATACTTCAAAACGCATTAGTCTTATGTATCTCGAAAACTAATGCGTTTTTTGCCAATTACAAACTATAATACATTCTTTATCATATTCTGATATTCTTCTTTAGTTCTAACTCCAACAGCCTTGTCAATAACCTCACCATTTTTCACTATCATAACAGTAGGTATACTCATAATTTTATATTGTGTAGCCACATCAGGTACTTCATCAACATTTAACTTGCAAATTGGCATTTGACCGTCAAATTCATCTGCAAGTGACTCAATAACCGGGCTAACCATTTTGCAAGGTCCACACCAAGTAGCCCAAAAGTCAACAACAACCAGTTTGTCCGTGTTAATAAAGCTCGCGTAATTTTCATTCGTCAAATTAATAATTTTATCTCCCATTACCATCAATCCTTTCTTTTGTATCTAAAATTTAGTCTGAAATTAAAGCCTTAAAATCATTCATATTTTTCATAAAGTCGAAGGCTCCATCATTTCTAATTCTTTGTTTATATGCAGGATTTAATTTCACAGCCTGTGTTAAATTCTCCATAACCTTAGCGTATTCCTTCCTATATGCATATATTCTGGAAATATTATAATATGGGTTTGGATATTCAGGGTTTACTCTTATAGCCTTTATATAATTCTCCTCAGCAACAGAATATTCTTCTTTTATAACTGCAATTTGGCCTAATCCGAAATATGCTTCCGCAAGTTCTGAATTCTTTAATGTTGCAATTGTAAAATACTTCTTTGCGTTTTCGTAGTCCTTCATTTCCATATAAGCAATAGCGGCATTAAAATATAATTCATAATTATCTGGGTCATACTTAATAGCATTTTCACAAACATTCACAGCAGCATTTCTGTTTCCGCTTCCACAATATAATATAGCTAACATATTAGAAGCAGACGTATAGTCATGTTTTAGTTCAAGTGTTCTGTTAAGTTCATCAATAGCCAAGGCCTTTTCATCAGCCTTTTCCAAAGAAAGTGCTAAATTATAATGGAACCTATAATCATTCGGATTAATTTCGATAGCATTTCTAAATGTATTTATAGATTCAGTAGTCTTATCTGTTTCGTATAAAAGTATTCCCATATTATAGTATAATAATGCATTATTAGGGTCTAGTCTTATAGCCTTTCTGTAGTTAACAATAGCCTTGTCATACTCTTTCTTAAATGCGAGCAATGTACCAATTTTCCCATAACTTGCAAAATCTTCCGGCTCATACTCAGATAATTTTTCATACATCTTAGCAGCCTCTTCATATCTCTTTAAATTCTCTAAAATTATTGCAAGAGGTTTATAAACCAAAATCCAGTTAGACTTAGCTTCTCCGGCTTTTTTGAAGTTTTCAACTGCAAGTTCAGGTTTATTCCAACAAGCAAAAGCCAATGCCAAGTTATAATAAACATCAAATTTTTCAATTCCCTGAATAATAACTTTAGCTCTATCAAAAGCAATAGACGCACTTGAATCTCCATCAATTTCTTGATTTTCAAGTAGCTCTGCCGCTCTTAAAAATCTTACAGTAGCTTGTTCGTAATTTGCATTTTTCATATATATAACACCGGCATTAAACAATATAATCGGATTTTCATTAAATAATGCTTCAGCACCGTTATATATCTCCAAAGCCTCTTTGTATTCTCCTTTTTCCGCTAAACTTTCAGCCTTAGTAAATCTATCTTTTAATTGAACAAAAATATCTTCCTCATTTAGCTTATTCCACTTAACAATATCAGCCGGATCTTTAGGATCTAGCATAGGGATTTTGTTGTAGTATTCGTTAACCATACCTTTTTCAAAAATATTTCCTCCAGGTCCAAGCAATCCCATAATATTATTTCTTATCATTCCAAAATAATCATTAAAAAATACAAGACTCGGAATCACTATTCCCAACACAGCCGAAATGATCTCAAACAAATAATTTCCATAATAAACTCCATTAAATAAGTTTAGCACATTAAAAGTCACAGCCACAACTTCTCCACCGGCAACAACTAAATACGCCTCTTTACGTTTGGTTATATAGGATTTAATTGTGTATACCAAAAACAAAACAGCTAAAATGTTATAGATTATTCTTTCAATAATCATCTACTATCCCTCCAAAATCCACTAATCTTCTAATTTCTTCAACTCTTCTGTATCCTCTGCCACATTTTTTTCATAAACAGCTTTTATAACTTTAACATCACTAGCCTTAAAAGTTTCAAAATCTACATCATCATCTTTATCATTTAGCTTAACCTTTATTTCTTCCTTCAGAATATTTGAAGAAACAACAGTTCCATCTCCCATTGGCGTAGAAACAATTGAACCAACTTTAGGCACTCTTTTAACCTTTTCTTCGTATCCGCATTGCTCATAAGCCAAACAACACATAAGTCTCCCACAAAAACCTGAAATCTTAGTAGGATTTAATGATAAAGACTGGTCTTTCGCCATTTTTATTGAAACAGGTTGAAAATCACTTAAGAACTTATGACAGCAAAACTCTCTGCCACAATGTCCTAAACCTCCAATCATTTTAGCCTCATCTCTAACACCAATTTGTCTAAGCTCTATACGAGTCTTAAAAATTGCAGCCAAGTCTTTAACTAACTCTCTAAAATCAATTCTTCCGTCTGCCGAAAAATAAAATATAACCTTGCTGTTATCAAATGTATATTCTGCCTCAATAAACTTCATATTAAGCTTATGTTCTTTAGCTTTTTTAACACAAATTTCAAAAGCTTCCTTTTCCTTTTTCTTATTCTCTTCGTTTTTCTTATAATCTTCAGGAGTTGCTACTCTAATAATACTTTTTAAAGGATTTTGCAAATTCTCTTCCATAACCTCTTTATTAGCAAGACTTATATACCCAAATTCCAATCCTCGAACTGTTTCAACAATTACAGCAGTTCCTTTTTCTATTTGAAGTTTATTAGGATTAAAATAATATGTCTTCCCTTTTTCTTTAAACTTAACACCCACAATATTCATATATTAGTTTTCCTTTCTAGCCACTAAGCTTCCGATTTAACAATCCTTAAAGGACAACAGCATCTCATCAATAGCCATTGAGAAATTACAATTTCCGCTTATTCTACGCTCCGCCAAATCTATTATCGGAACATATTTTGCAACAGAAATTATATCACTGTTTCCACCATCCCGCAACACATTTTTATCACTCATTATTTTCTCATCACAATATTTCATCATTTCGTGCAAAATCTCAATAACATTATCCTTATTCTTTTCAAAATACTCAGAAAACTTTAGAATATCAATTACACTCTTACTTCCAATTGAGTCAATTATATTTTTAACATCAGAGTCAATGTGTATCCCATCTTCCGACTTTATCCTAATTCTCTTAACCCTAGAACGTATTGTATTTATAACACTGTATATTGAAGATGAAATAAGTATAATGACCGCATAATTAGGCGGTTCTTCTAAAGTTTTTAGCAAACAATTTTGAGCAGAAATATTTAGTTTCTCCGCATAAGGTATAATATAGACCTTTTTGGGGCACATAAGAGGCTTTATCGCAACATCTTTCTGTAAATCCCTTATACTCTCCACCTTTATAGTTTTCTCCTCAGTTAAGAAAATAGTACAATCAGGATTGTTATCGATAGACTTCCCTAGAATTTCACTTGCAAATGACCTTGCCTCTTCTAGGGCTTTTTTTTCATCATTACATTCTAAAAAATATGCATGATTAATGTTTCCGTTATTTATATCATTCTTCAACTCATTTATCATTTTTCTCACCTTTGCTACATCAGTAAATCAACCAACATTCCTTGAAGACCACTAATTTTTTCAACAATCTTCAATCTATCTTTTTCCGAATTCATCATTTCCTGTGTCAAGCTTTCTAGCTCTTCATCAACCTTTTTAACAATTCCCATCACCTTATAAGAACCATCCCTGCCAAACTTACTTTCTTTAGAATATTTATAAGAAAACCTAACAGTATGTTCCAAAAAATCTTTTATCATAGTTTTATACTCTATTAAATCCCGCAACTCCATTTTTTCTTTAACGAACTTGCCCTTTTCAGCAATATCTTTTAATTTCTTTTCCAGTTGTTCTCTTTCATTATCCCTTTCAAACCCACCAAGATTATCAGAAAAACTTCCACCGGTAGACTTTCTTACTTTGCCGTTTCCGGTTCCTGTATGGCTAATCGCAGAAGACGTCAAACCTACACCATTTATTTTCAAATTTAACTCCTCCTCACAATTAATTTCTTTACAAATCGACATTGATATTGTATCATACATATGAAATATAAACAAGGAAAAATATTTTGGAAAGGATATGAAAATATGGGAAAAATCATAGTCATAGAGGGGTTAGACGGCTCCGGCAAACAGACCCAATCTGAAAGATTATATAATAGATTAATTGCCGAAGGATATAATGTAAAAAAAATAGCTTATCCTAGATATGAAAATCCATCATCATCTCTAGTAAAAATGTATTTGTCAGGCGAATTCGGTAAAGACGCAAACGAAATAAGTCCTTATATCTCCTCTACTTTTTTTGCAGTAGACAGATATGCCTCATATAAGCAAGACTACGAAGAATTTTATAAAAATGGCGGAATTCTTATACTAGACAGATATGTAACAGCCAATATGGTACATCAATCCGGGAAAATAAATGACCCAAACGAAAAAGAAAAGTTTTTAACCTGGCTTTCCGACTTTGAATACGGACTATTTGGAATACCCAAGCCGGACAAAGTGTTTTTCTTAAACATACCTCCAAAGGTTAGTCAAATGTTAATGAGAAATCGGGAAAACAAGTTCTCTCACGAAAAAGAAAAAGACATACATGAATCAAACGAGTCTTATTTAAATAAAGCCTATGACAATGCTTGTTACTTAATAAATAAATATAATTGGGACGAGATTAATTGTACAGAAGACGGCAAATTAAGAACAATTGAAGACATAAATGAAGAAATCTATAAAAAAGCAAAAGAAATATTGTAAAAGGTGGCTTATGCCACCTTTTATTCTGCCATTTTTGTTCTCATGTCGTCTAAAATTCGTTTTTCCATTCGTGAAACTTGTACCTGAGAAATTCCAAGCATATCCGCTACTCTCATTTGGGTAGCCCCCTTAAAATATCTCATAGTTATAAGTTGCTGTTCTTTAGGCTTTAACTCAGACACCAATTGCTTTAATACGATTTTCTCAAATTCCTTATTACTAGAATCCATATCATCACACAACTTGTCAATTAAATAAATAGGATTTTTGTCATTTTCATTAACAATTGCATTTAATGATTCTGCCGGGTGCATCGCTTCTAGAGCCATAATTATTTCGTCTTCTGAAATTTTTAAACGTTCAGACAATTCAGCAACAGTAGGTTCTACACCATTTTTCGCAAAAAAGAAATCTATAGCAAGCCTTATTTTTCCTGCCGTTTCCTTTAATGAACGACTCACCTTAACCAAGCCGTCATCTCTTAAAAATCTTCTAATTTCCCCCATAATGAGTGGCACAGCATATGTAGAAAACTGAGTATTAAAAGAAGTATCAAACTTGCGGATAGCTTTAATAAGCCCTATACTGCCTATTTGATATAAATCCTCTTTTTCGTACCCTCTATTCATAAATCTTTTAACTACGCTCCAAACAAGGCCCGAATTTTTTTCCACTAATAAATTCATTGCCTCTTGTGAGTTACATTGTGCCTTCAAAATTAATTCTTCATTTGTAAATTCCATAATTATTCCTTTCTCTTTCGTAACCATGTGGAACTAATATCCACAACATCCTCTATCATTCTACTTCTTACATAGCTCTTTCTTTTTCTTTATGCATTAAACCTTGTGTGTTTTTCTTTATCCTTTTATTCATAGTAACGCTTGTACCTTTATTTAGTTCTGATTTTACTATAAGTTTATCCATAAAACTTTCCATAATAGTAAATCCCATTCCGGAACGTTCTAAATCAGGTTTAGTCGTATAAAGAGGTTCTTTTGCTTTATTTATATCTGCTATTCCTTTACCTTTATCTTTTATTTGAATAGTTACCATATCACCTTTTATTTGTGCCGAAATGCTTATCATTCCGAGCTCGTCATCATAAGCATGTACAATAGAATTAGTAACTGCCTCTGATACTGCCGTTTTTATTTCCGATAACTCCTCTATTGTAGGGTCTAATTGTGAAACAAAAGAAGCAACTGCTACTCTTGCAAACCCTTCATTATTAGACTTACTTAAAAATTCCAACTTCATAATATTATCGTATCCCATTCTATACCCTCACTTTCATCTTTTGTAATGCTATTTCTGTATTCTCATATTCATCTAATATCCTAAATATTCCAGACATTTTAAATATCTTTCTCACCGTCGGCTTTAATTTTACCACACTAACAATTCCACCTTTTTTCGTAATCGCTTTATATCTTCCCATAATAAGTCCAAGTCCTGAGCTATCCATAAAGTTAACTCCATCGAAGTCAAAAATAAGTCTTTTCGCCCCTCTAAATTCAATTGCTAAATCTAACTTGTCCCTTATCTTTTCACAAGTGTGGTGATCTATTTCTTCATTTATTTTTACAATTATAGTCCTACTTTCATTTATAAAGTCTATACTTACCATTTTTATCCTCCTCCCGAAGTTCTAATTCTCTCTATAGTTAGGGTTCTCCTCTGTCGAAACAAGGCAAAAATTAGTAATATATCGACATTTATTTTTTCTTCACATTTTATTAAATTCCTTCCTTAATTGCTTAATTTCACATATTTTTCACATTTTTAGAGGGCAAAAAAAATTATCGTAAAAATCACTTGTATATTCTATTTTTTTTGTGTAAAATTACTAAGTGGTATGATTTTATGAAAGGTGGTTTATTTATGTCAGTTGTTTCGCCTGAGCAGTTTGCAATGCTTAAATTTGCAAATAAAGACTTCAAAAACATAAAGAAATACTATAGAAAATTTCACGATATAAATTCCAAAAAATATCTTGCAGTATATAAACAAGGGCTTTATGGAATACTTGACGTTGAAACCGAGAAGCTTGTTGTTCCTTATAGATACCAAAAAATATGTGATTTTAAAGATGGCTTTGCTTGGGTAAAAGCTAAAAATAAATGGGGTTTTATAAATAAAAATTTAGTTGAAGTTGTTTCGCCTAAGTATTTAGACGCATTCGGCCTTGATAACGGTAATTTCCAACTAGGTATAATTCATTGTGTCGGTAATTCTCAAATCACAAATGACCTTACTAAACTTACTGAATGGTACAAGGAAAATCGTAGAAAAAACCCTCCTATTCTATATAATAGAATTCAAGGTTTTAGTGAAGGGCTTACCCCTATTAAGCTTAGAAAAAAATGGGGATTTATCGATACGGAAGGAAATATAGTTATAAAATCCAGATTCGATTATGTAAAACCTTTTTCTTATGGAATATCTGCCGTCTGCCAAAACGGCAAATGGGGATTCATAGATAAAACAGGAAAATTTGTTGTAAAGCCTCAATACGCAGACTGTACTTCTTTTATGAAGCCTTCTCAATCTCTTGTAAAAATGGAATTAAAACGCCCTAGTCACAATATAATCTTGAATTACATTTATAGTATGTTTAAAAAAATATATGTACCTACCGGAGATGTGCCATTTGCGCAAGTTGAAATTCCTTCCGAAGAAATAGGAAAAGTAAAAATTGCTTGTATCGGGCTAACAGGAGAACGATTAAAAAGGAGTGCAAAAAAAGATATCGAAATTCATGCAGAAATATACTAAAAAGGGTGTCCGGTTGGACATCCTTTTATTCAATTCCACTTATCTATTTCTCTGTCCTCACAAATATCGCATAAGCATTGAGATACCTCTATATCAAAATCACAATCAAGTGCAATATCACCTAGAGATACTAACCCTACTAATTTATCATTCTCAACTATCGGTAATCTTCTTACTTGCCAATCAGACATAATTTCACAAGCTTCATCTAATGACATATCCGGTCTTCCTGTTTTAACCCCCGATGTCATTATATCTTTTACCATTGTAGTTTCAGGATCCTTACCCTCTGCAATATTTCTAACAACAATATCTCTGTCTGTAACTAGCCCCAAAAGCGTTTGATTATCATTGCAAACAGGCACAACGCCAACATCATACTTTTGCATTATTTCTGCCGCTTTTTTCAAATCAGTATTAGGTGTTACCCATTTTAAATTTGTATTCATAATTTCTTTTATTTTCATTTCTTCTTCCTCCCTTTAAAAACAAAAACTACTCGCTTAATGAGTAGTTTATCTATTTTTACACTAAATATTCATTTTATAGCATAAATATTACGGCAACAATAACACCATAAACACCACCAGCAATTACTTGAACAGGTGTATGACCCAATAATTCCTTTAGTTTAACGTTAGTATCAACATGAACTTGATTTGAATTAATAAGTTGATTTAGTATACTCGCTTGTTTCCCTGCAGCTCTTCTAACTCCTGCAGCATCATACATAACAATAATCGAAAAAACAAACGCAACAGCAAAAATAGGAGACGATAGCCCTTCAGATATTCCCACTGCTGTCATAAGAGAAGTAACTGTCGCCGAATGTGAACTCGGCATCCCTCCAGTTTCCACAAGTCGTTTAAAATTAAGTTTTTTATTTTTTACTGCATCAGCCAAAAATTTAAAAACTTGCACTGTTGCCCACGCTATAATCGGTATTATTAAAAACTTGTAATCTCTTATATTCATATATTCTACCCCTTTTAGTTGTTTCTTTCCTTTATAAATATTGCCAATTCATTAAAAAAATCGGTATTATACTTAGAAAACTTTACAAGTACATTTTGTGCTTCCTCAGTTTTTTGTTCTAATTGCTTTTTAGCTTCGTCAAGTCCTAAAACAGTAACAAAAGTACGTTTCCCTTTTGTTTTATCATGACCTATCGGTTTACCAAGTACCTTTTCATCTCCAACTTCGCCCAAAATATCGTCTCGGATTTGGAAAGTAAGACCTATAATATTAGCATATTCAGTTAAAATTTTTATTTCATCATTAGTAGCTCCCGCAAGAGTCGCTCCCATCGTTAGTGATGCCCTAATTAAAGCCGCGGTTTTATTATCATGCATATACATAAGTTCACTAATTAAAATGTCTTTACCTTCATTCTCTATATCAACATATTCACCTTTAATCATATCAAACACATTATCTGAGAAAATCTTAAAAGCTTTTACTTTGTTCTCAATATTATCAAGATTTTGCAAATCGCTCGCAATAACCTTATAAGCATAATCAAGCAATCCGTCTCCTGCTAAAATCGCCGTACTTTCGCCAAAAACCTTATGATTTGTAGGTTTCCCACGCCTTAGGTCGTCATTATCTATTGCAGGTAAATCGTCATGAATAAGTGAAAATGTATGCACCATTTCCATTGCACAAGCAAACGGAACAGCTTTTCCATAATCATCCTTAAATAGCCTATATCCTTCTAGCACCAAAGCAGGTCTTAACCTTTTCCCACCTGCCATAAGGCTATATTTCATAGATTCAAGTAATTCTTTCTCGGGACAATTCTGAGTTTTAATTAATCTATCTAGTTCTTCATTAATTAAACATATATATTCTTTAAGTCTTTCTTTTAACATATTTTTCTCTCCCTATTTAAGTTCTTCTTCAACAATTTTGGAATTTTTTTCTAAAACAGTAACTATCTTCTTCTCTGCTTTATCTAAAATTTCAGTGCAATGCTTAGATGCCTTCATTCCCTCTTCAAATTTTTTCATGCTTTCATCCAAAGTTAAATCTCCGCTTTCTAAGTCTGCAACTATTTTTTCAAGCTCATCAATCGTTTCTTCAAAAGTTTTCTCCATTATATCCAACTCCTTTAATTTATTCTAGTTCCTATAATCTCTCCGTCACTCATTTTTACACTAAACTGTTCGCCCACATTTATATCCTTTTCAGACTTAATAACTTTATCATCTTTTAGTACAACAGAATATCCTCTAGATAAAGTCTTTAGTGGACTTAGTGTATCTAATTTATTTACCACATTCACAAACTCATTTTTCTTTTTATTTATTATCTTATCATTTACCCTAATTAAATCACGAGTAGCCATATCATATCTTATTTTCAGTTTATTAATAAGTTCCTCCGGTCTTTTAAAGTAATATGACTCCTTTAATTTAATAAGCCTCTTTCTCTTGTTCTCTAAATTTCCCAAAAGTGCTAAACGTAGTCTTTTCTCATATGTATTAATCTTATATGTAAGTTCACCTAAACTCGGGAAAACAACTTCTGCCGCTGCCGAAGGCGTAGGTGCTCTTAAATCAGAAACAAAATCACATATAGTAAAATCAGTCTCATGCCCTACCGCCGAAACCACAGGGATTTTTGAATTATATATAGCATAAGCTAGTTCTTCACTGTTAAAATTCCATAAATCTTCAATAGAACCTCCTCCACGGCCAATTATAATAACATCAGCCAAGTTATGCTCATTTATAAATTGTACTTGGTGAACCAATTCCTTATATGCTCCTTCTCCTTGAACTGCACTAGGAAATAGCTTTATATTAGCCTTAGGGAATCTTCTTTGAGAAACATTTAAAATATCTCTAATAACCGCTCCGGTAGATGAAGTTATAACTGCTACACATTTCGGTAACAGAGGTAGCTTTTTCTTTATACTCTCATCAAACAATCCTTCTTTAGCAAGTTTCTCCTTTAATTTTTCATACTGTGCATATAAATCTCCTACTCCGTCTAATTCCATAAAGTCGCAATATAACTGGCATTGTCCATCCTTTTCATATGAAGAAATATACCCAGAAATAACAATCTTCATTCCATCTTCAGGCTTAAACTTTAAGCCTAAGCTCTGCCCCCTAAACATAACACATTTCATAGAAGCATTTTCATCTTTTAATGAAAAGTACATATGTCCGGAAGAATGATTTTTAAAATTAGAAATTTCACCCTTGACCATTATATTGGAAAGGATGAAATCATTATCTAAAACTTTCTTTATATATTTATTTACTTGAGTAACTGTATATGTATTAATAGTACTCACTCCTTAGTTTTCTACTACCTGCCCTAATAATCCGTTAATAAATTTAGCAGAATCATCACTTCCAAACTTTTTAGCAAGTTCAACAGCCTCATTTATACTAACTCCAACAGGGATGTCTTCTCTATGTTTAATTTCGAAAATTGCCACTCTTAAAATTGGTAAATCCATTTTAGCAATTCTGCCTATTGTCCAGTCTTTAGCTTTAGCTTCAATTATCTCGTCAATTTCTTTTAGAGAGTTCATTACTCCATTAATTACTTCAAGAAAGTAATCCTTATCATACTTTACATCTCCATAAGAATCTAAAAATTCTTCTACCTGTTCCTTAATGTTTTCCTTTTGAAATTCAATTTGAAATAAAAAACAAACTGCCATTTCTCTAGCTAATTTTCTGTTCACAACAAATTTCCCCCAAACTAAAGTTAAATTACTGATTTCTCTTTCTTACTATTAAAATTAATACCTTGAATATGAATATTAACAGCCTTAACTGTCATTCCGACTATTTCTTCTAAAGTCTTTTTAACCTTATCTTGGATATCCCAAGCAATATCAGGAATTTTAACTCCATATTCAACTATTACATATACATCTAAAGTAATAGTTTTATCATTAATTTCTACCTTTATTCCACTTGTCTTTTTACTACCCAAAATATTAGTAATTCCATCAATAATTCCACCAGGAATATCGTAAACGCCGGGCACAGACATAACGGTTTTTTCAACTATTGTGGAAATAACTTCTTCAGAAATACTTAAATTTATATTATTCTCCATTTTCTTTACCTCCGCAACAAGTTTTATTTTACCACAAAAATACAATTCTTGCAAGTAGAGTTTTAGCATAAATAAGTAGACCTTAATTTGCGATTTATTGACCACCTGGGACAGGTCTAAAACAGGAAAGTTGTAAAATGAGCTATCAACGCCATTACGTATTTTAATTTCTTTGACCAAAAAGAACCGTCCCTAATGGTCATAAATAAAATGAGCTTTCAATATACATTGGCTAGGAGCGTGATTAATTTGAAAAAGTTCACATTCATAAAAAACGCAGTCATAATGACAGTTACTGCTTTCATTTTACGCGGACTTGGCGTACTGCTTAGAGTATTCCTATCCAGTAAAATCGGTGCCGAAGGCATGGGACTTTATCAAATTATATTTTCCGTTTATGCCCTAGCCTCGACCTTTGCCACAGCCGGTGTTTCAACCGCAGTTATAAGAATAGTAACAGACGAAATGGCTTCAGGCACTAAGCAAACTGTACTAAAAGCTTTTAAAAAGACCTTGTACATATGTATGATTTGGGGATTATTTTTATCTATTATCTTTTATTATTCAGCCGAATTTATCGGCAAAAATTGGATAAATGATGTGCGTACAATTCCATCACTAAAAATACTTGTATTTGCCCTACCTTTTATGAGTATGACTTCCTGCATAAAGGGTTATTTTATAGCATATCGACGAGTTTCTATTCCGTCAGAAGCTCAAGTGCTAGAGCAAATAGTGCGATTTGTACTAATTTTCATCATAATAGATTTATTTATACCATACGGTATTGATGCATGCTGTACTGCCATAATAATAGGCGATGTAATTGCCGAGATGTCCTCTTGCACATATTCGTACATTGCATATCTAAAAGAAAAACGTCGTCATGGCAATGCCTATCTTGCAAAAAATCAAAAAAGTGGTCCTGTGCTAAAAAAGGCATTAAATGTTGCCGGACCTATTGCCCTCAACAAATATTTAAATACGATTTTAAGAACATTCGAAAATATGTTAGTACCGGAATGTTTAAGAGAATTTTCATCTTCTCGTGAAAAGTCACTAGAACAGTTTGGTATGTTAAAAGGGATGGCTATGCCAATTTTATTCTTTCCTGCCTCTCTTTTAACTGCATTCTCAACATTACTAATTCCTGAAATGGCTGAAGCAAAAAGCCTAGGGCAAGAACGAAAAGTATCCGCAATAGCAAACAAAACACTTCAAATCTCCATAACCTTGTCTATACTTATAGCCGGAATATTTATGGCATTTCCATATGAATTAGCCGAACTCATTTACAAAGATTTAGAAGTAGGCTTTATAATTTACGCACTCGCACCAATCGTGCCCTTTATGTACTTAGAGACTGTCGTAACCGGAATCCTTCAAGGATTAAATCAACAAATACACTCACTAAAATATAACATTTTTGACTCCGTCATACGAATTAGCCTCATCTACCTATTAGTACCACAAAAAGGCTTAAACGCTTTTATATTCATAATGATTTTAAGTAATATCACAACATCATCATTAAACATTTATAGGACTTTAAAAATAACAAATACAAAAATACAGTGGTTAAAATGGATTATACTCCCATCAACCGCTGTATTAATATCGATAATCGCTATGACACTTTTACTTAAAAACTTAATGTTACCAAGTCTCTACTATGTAGTTATCGGAACAGTAATAATATCAATCACTTATTTTGCAATACTATTTTTAACAAAAGCATTAAAGTTAAAAGACTTATCACTTAGCATTTAAAATTAGCCTTTTTTCGCTATATCATACAGTTTCATAAAAAGCTCACCGGTCGCAATGCTGTCATCCTTTGCACGGTGACGCTTATCTGTATTTATATTAAACCAGTGAATCATAGTCTCAAGTTTATGATTAGGCGCTTTATCTACATATTTACGAGCTAGAGCTAAAGTATCAAAAATATATCTATCCTGTAAGTTTAGACTTAGCCCGTTTCTAAGAAGGAAATCCAAGTCAAACCTTACATTATGTCCAACAATATTCGAATCACCTATAAACTTGCAAAAATATGGCATAATTTCTCTTATAGTAGGGGCTTCTGCAACATCAGCATCTCTTATACCATGAATTGCAGTAGCGTATGCCGGAATTGGCATCCCGGGGTCTACATAAGTATCAAAGACATCAACAACTTTATCATTTAAGAACTTAACTCCTGCCAATTCAACAATCCTATGCTTTTCACCAATTCCAGTAGTCTCTATATCTATAACAACATAATTTCCGGGGTTTTTATTTAAAATATCATCATCAAACATTTTAAACGAATACCTCTTCATTTTCTCATTTACCATTCATAAACACCTCAAAACCATATTAATACATATTTCCCTAACTTTCAATATTTAAAATTTACTTTGCGCATCAATTTACTTAATTAAAAAACACATTTTCCGTCAAAACCACTTGAAAAACTACTCATTCTCTGTTATATTTACAATTGTTCAAGAAAAAAATAGGTGGTAGAAAATGTTGAAGAAAAAAGCAAGAATTTTAATAATAGCTATAACATTTATAGTTAGCATATTATCGGTTTATTTTAAGTTATTATACATATTTATTCCTGTTTCTTTGCTTATGGTTTACATGGTTTTCGCTTATTTTAAGTTTGCATCGGTAAGCCTTGCATTTAAGCAAATCAGACAAAAACGTCTAAAAGAAGCATATCAATTGCTACTCGACACTCCTAACCCAAAGCTTTTAACAAGAGGAGAAAAAACATATTACTATTGGGGTATGGGAATTATAAAGATAAGCGAAGATAAGTTTGATGAAGCAGAAAGAGAATTTTATAACGCATTACGTTTTGGTATTACAACACCAAATAATATGGTCGTAATTAACCTCTCTTTAGCACAAATATGTATGTATAAAGAAGAATTTGAAAAAGCCGCTGTTTATTTAGATGAAGCTAAACGAATTCCTCATAAACCGGAATTAAATGTGATACTCTATGAATTAGAAGATAAATTAGAAAGATTAGCTAGACAGGAATTGTTACCTGAAAGCTGTAAACCTTCAATAATGGTATAAAGTGGACTATATTAGTCCACTTTTTTGTTGACATTTTAAAAACTTTATGTTAATATACCAAGGTAAATCAATAATCCGCAAAAGTGGGCTTTTCCTCACTTTAACCACTCTGTTTTATTTAAAAAGGAGAACTATTATGGCAAACTTTGGAGACAACATGAGAGAATTCGTAAAAAATAACAACAATTCCAAAAAGGAAATAATCCCAAGGCTTATCGTCGAACAGGAACTTGAGAAACTCGCGGAACATCTTACCACTAGCACCCCAAAAGGGCAAATTCGATACGAACTTGTCAAATACGAGCGCTTCAAGCAAAAAATTGCCTGGAAGGTTCACAAAAGCTCAAGCAATATCTTGTTATGTAGCCGAATTCATCAAATTGCACAAGAAAAAAGCCTTTTCTTCTATTTTCCCCATTCTTCTGCGGAACTTCGTTATATGAAATTTCACGGAAATGACAGACTTCTGTTCTATGCCAACGCCATAGAACAGAATCAAAACTGTCTTAGAGATTTGGTTGAATATTGGTTTGAGGATTCTATTTTACCTGCTTTTGAGCATTCAATAAAAATAGTTTGTTCCAAAGGAAACTATCGCAATTCGTATTCATTTCATTTTTACTTTAACTTTCTCCTTGATGTAATAGCCTTCTACGAAATAACTACTACAGGTGCAGATGAACTTGAAACAATTTTTTCCGAACTTTGTGCAAAGAATGGCATTAGCCTAGTAAACTTCAACTTCAAGTACACCCAAGCTATGCTTTCTCTTTAAAACCTTTTTAACAACAAAAAGGACTAAAGCCTTATGCTTATGCATAATGCTCTAGTCCTTTATTATTCGCTGTTTTCTTCTAAATATGGGTTGTCCCTTTTTTTACGTTTTTTACCAATTTATTATTTCTAGAAACTATTACATTAGTAAAAAACTTTAGTAAATTCATGGGCGTAACCTCCTTTTAGATAAATTTATAAAATCAACTGCAATTTATATTGGTAATTTATTTTAGTGACTTAACCATTTTTATACTTCATCAACATAAATCTCGTCATTTACAGCTACAACCGTATACTTTCGTAAATTAGGT